>JAMLIA010000004.1 GCA_023954495.1 Thermomicrobiales bacterium
GTGGATCGCACGCCCAGGCCGCTGCCGACGACGATCGCCAGGTCGCTACCGCGCATGATCTCCGTAGTCGGGTTGTCGTCCGTCCAGCGATAGCCAAACGCCCCGACCGCGTACTCATGATCCTCGGGGATCGCGCCCTTGCCCATGAGTGACATAACGACCGGTGAGCCGAGCGCCTCGGCGAGTCGCGTGACACGCTGCGACGCCTCGTGTGACGACGCGCCACCACCGGCGAAGATCATCACCTTTGAGGCATCCGCGATCAGATTCGCTGCCGAGTCGATCTGGCAGGCGATATCAACAGTCGGTGCGCCCGGCGCTGCTTCAACGTCGCCAAGCTCGAACTCTTCAGCCATGACGTCAATCGGAACTTCGAGATAGATGGGTCGCGGTCGGCCGGTGGCAAGCGCCGTGAACGCCTCCTCCATGGCGGCCGGGATTTCTTCGGCGCTCATCACACGCTTGGCCCACTTCACGAATGGGCGCATCACCGCCATCTGGTCGGTGATCTCGTGCAGATTGCCCTCAAGGCGGTCGATGTACTTGCGTTCCAGGTTGGTTGCAATGAAGAAGACGTTGGACGAATCGGCGAACGCCTCACCGGCGGCGGTTGCCGCGTTCGTCACGCCAGGACCGGTGACGATCAGCGCGACGCCCGGCTTACCGGTCGCCCGGTAGTAGCCGTCGGCCATAAAGCCGGCACCTTGCTCGTGACGAGCCAGGATGTTCGTCATCGTCGGGTGCTCGAACAGGACGTCATAAATATCGAGGTTATGGACGCCCGGGATACCGAATACGGTGTCGACCCCGTTTGCTTCCAACGCGCGGACAATTGCCGCGCCGCCACGAACCCGGCTCCCAACTGAGATCGCCATCGTCCTCGGTCCCTCCCGACCTTGGTCATGCGTGCGTCGTAACGTATCCTGCCAAGTATATGCCGTCAGCCTCCCTGCGTTGGCCGAATGCTTCAATTCACCGCGCAATGGCCGCAGACTTCTAAGTAGCTGAGCCTTTCGGTCGATGGCAGTGTCTTTGTATTGCGTACAACGCTAATTATCCGCAATTTGCATTGCAAAGCTTCATAGGCACTGAGCCGACAGAAAGCGAGTCGCTCGCCTACAACGCTATCGCCAGCCTGGTGACACGGTGCGCCGGTTGCGTGTGCCGTCCCATTCGTTCAGAGGCGCGGACTGATACCACCAGTCTTTTCCAAGGCGAGGTCTGTCGGCTAGTGGAATTCGACCGGCACCCCAGAGCAACGCATCCCAACCATCAGCGGTGTTCGGCGCCCACGGAAATACTCGCCGCGCGATTCGACTGCACAAATCGCTCGGTGGCATAAGATCGACGTTCATCGCTTCGGTAATATCCCAGGTGTGCACGAGGATCTCTTCGCAACCCATTGCCAGAAATCCCTCAACGTCCCCATACCCTGACGGATGGAATGCACGTGCGTGGCACGGCGCAGACCTGGCGACATCAGCTAGCAGAGCGGCTGCGCTTGACATCGCAATCAGAAGATCGGCAATGCTGCTCTGAGGATCGCCATTTCGAAGAAGCGGCAGACGTCCTTCGGCCCGCGCTGCCAAGTGAGATGCATAGAAGATCAGCGTATCGATGACATGGTCGAGTGTTCGCCGGCATGACCAGTCCAGGTCGCTCGCCCGAACAGTCCAGTCACGTTCTGTCAATGGTCCGAGTGCCGCGCATGCAAACGCAGCGCATTGCTGAAGATCATCCGCTGTCACGCGATCTAGCGAGCAATACGACGTGGTCTCCTGGTGGTCGCGCTCATCCGGCTGATTGGCGAATCCTGAACGCCCCACGCCCTTTCCATTCAATCTAGCGAACTCGGTTGCGAAAGCGTGCGCCGCTGGACCGGAGATGAGAAAACAAGTGATGTTGTGATTTGGCCATAGGGCATCAGCCGATCGACCAACTCTTCGAGATGCCCAATCGAAGCGACTGAAACTTGCATATAGAAGGCGTCAGCCCCTGTCACACGATGGCATTCGAGGATCTCCGGGATTCCCAGCAGCACGTCGGCCACCCGTGTGCATCTGGACGTCAATTTGGACATCCGCAGAATCGCATGAACCGGCATTCCGAGGCGCTCAGGATTCAGCTCGACGCGATATCCGCGGATGATGCCGGCATCTTCCAGGCGACGAAGTCGATCTGCGACTGCGGGCGCGGAAAGGCCGACTCTGCATGCCAGTTCCTTGTACGACATCCGCGCATTCTCATCGAGCGCTCGCAAGAGATCCCAGGTCAAAGAATCAATCAAGCGTCCCTCGCTGGCAGTCATTTCCTGGATCCCTTCATTGCTATCCCCTTGATTCAAGATCTTAAACGCAGCACCAAACCCAACGTTCCTGAATATCGTAGGTCTCCAGCCAAAGGACGACCATTCTTCGCGGAATCCGTTGCGAGTCTCTTTCGAAATCTCGTTCACTGGTTCGTCGCGTGTACCTACTCTGTTATCGACGAATCGAAGCGCCCCGAGCTGATTCGCCAACGACACGCTGCGGCGTCGTCCGCCACACAAACCCAGGAGGACCACGATGAACTCACTTTCTGAATCCGGGATGGCCCCATCAGGAGAGCTTCCGTACCGACCTGTCCTGGAGCAAACGCTGCGGCATGCGCTGTCCTATTTGAATCGACTCTACATTGAGCCAGTTGGGGCAACAGCGACACTCCAATCTCTCCGCGAATCACTGCACCGCGCCCTTCCTGAGAGCGGGCTTACTGCCGAGTGCGTCATTGACGAGCTCGTGCGAGACACGGCTCCCGGTCTGATTGGCAGCTCAGGTGGTCGTTTCTTTGGTTGGGTGATCGGAGGAACCCTCCCGGCAGCGCTTGCCGCGGATTGGCTTACGTCAACCTGGGATCAGAACGCAGCGATCTATGCTTGCAGCCCTGCTGAGGCGGTCGTTGAGGAGATTGCTGGCGAATGGCTTAAGCAGATCTTTGGTTTACCTGCTGACGCGGGATTCGCCTTTGTGACCGGTTGCCAGATGGCGCACTTCACTTGCCTGTCAGCCGCCCGCCACACGCTGTTGGCGCGCCGTGGGTGGGATGTCGAACGTGACGGTTTGACAGGTGCGCCGTCGTTTCGTGTCATCAGCAGCGGCGAGCGCCACGGCTCAGTCGTCCGCGCGCTCCGAATGTTGGGTATCGAGAATGGTTGCATGGTTGAGCTGCCGTGCGACGACGCTGGCCGTCTGGCCCCCGACACGTTGCGGGACGCGTTGAGCGCGCCTTCTGATGACCCCACGATCGTCTTGCTGCAGGCCGGGGACCTGAATATCGGTGGCTATGATCCTTTCGAAGAGCTGGTCCCGATCGCCCATGCCAAGGCTGCTTGGGTTCACGTTGATGGCGCATTTGGGTTGTGGGCCGCCGCCAGTCCGAAGCACCGCCATCTGCTCAACGGTGTTGATGCTGCTGACTCATGGGCTACCGACGGGCACAAGTGGCTCAACGTGCCTTACGACAGCGGATACGCGTTCGTTTCCAATGCTTCGCTCATCCCGGCATCGCTCTCCTACAGAGCGAACTACATCACGACCGTTAGCGATGGTCGTGACCAGATTGACTGGAACCCCGAGTGGTCGCGACGAGGCCGCGGAGTGGCGAGCTACGCTGCCTTGCGCCAGCTTGGACGCGATGGCCTCGCCGAACTCATCGAGCGCACATGCCAGTATGCTGCGGATCTTGTCGAAGGCATCGGCGCACTCGATGGTGCAGAGGTCGTGTGGACGCCCCAGATCAACCAGGGACTCGTGCGGTTTCTCGACAATCGACCGGGAGCAACAAACGCAGACCATGATCGGCGGACGGATGAAGTGATTGCGGAAGTCGTCGCATGTGGCGAAGCGTATTTTGGTGGAACGACCTGGAGGGGTATGCGATGCATGAGGATCTCCGTCTGCAGTTGGCAGACAACCTCAGATGATGTCACGCAGACGATCAAGGCTGTTCACGCAGCGATTCAAAATTGCCGCCAGTAAGCGACAACCATGTCCCGCTCGCAATACAAGACATTGTCAGGGAGCAAAGACCTTGCAGCATACGTTCACCAACGAGTCGATTCAGGCCGCCTCGATGAACGTCTCGACGGCCCACATCGCCGATGCTTGTCTGCGCATTGGCGCACCGGTGAGAGCTCTGCCGACCGAACTGTGCAGCGTCGGTCCCATTCGGCGGAGAGTTGGTCGCGCTCTGCCAGTGCGCCACGCGGGCAGCGTCGACATCTTTCTTGAGGCGTTAGAGACAGCCACGCCCGGCGATGTTTTCGTGATTGATGATGGTGGCCGCACCTCCGAGGCCTGCATTGGCGATCTGGTAGTGCTGGAAATGCAGAATGCAGGTATAGCGGCCGTAATTGTCTGGGGTTGTCACCGCGATTCATCAGAAATCACTCAGATGGATTTGCCGTGTATGAGTCTCGGTAGTTGCCCATCGGGCCCGGTGTCTGCGCGGGAGCGAGCGTCCGATGCCCTGATTGCCGCTCAGGTAGGCGACATCACCGTGAAACGGACCGACTTCATCATCATCGATGATGACGGCGCAATTGCTGTAAGCGACGCAATCATGAGCCCGGTTCTGGCAATCGCGCAGCGGATTCGTGATAGTGAACGGGCTCAGGCTGCCGAGATGCACACCGGAGCCACACTGCGTTACCAATTGCAGTTTGCGGGCTATCTATCCGAACGCAGGCAGAACCGGTCATACAGCTTTCGGGAGCACCTCCGTCGAATCGGTGGTGCCATCGAGGAGTAACCCATCGGCTGCACCGATCTGCGTTCGCGCTATGACGCGCACGTGTAGGAGAATAGAGGGACGTACACAATGAAATGAGGACGTAGAGTGAGCGAAGACAGATCGTTGCTGACGACAGAGGCCGTCGACGGAATCGTGACCTGGACGCTAAACCGACCTGCCGTCCGCAATGCCGTGAACCTGGCGTTGCTGGAGCAGCTTGATGCGGAGCTTGATGCGCTGCGGCAAAGTCCGCCACGTGTGCTGATTCTGGGTGCGACCGCTCCGGGGTTCTGCGCCGGTATCGATCTCAAGGAGTCGCAAGGCGCGACAGCCGACTTCGCTCACAAGCGCGTCGCGCTGATGCACCGCGTGCTGGACAAGCTGCGTCGCTTTCCGTGTCCGGTCATCACAGCAATCAACGGTGTCTGTGCCGGGCTCGGCGCTGAGATCGCCATCTCCGGCGACTTGCGCATCGCGTCTCCGAGCGCGCGTCTTGGCTATCCCGAGCCGCGCGTCGCAGTACCGTCCCCGGCGTTTCACCTCGTCACCCTGATCGGCATGGCCCGAGCGCAGGATCTGTTGCTCACCGCCCGCTGGGTTGGTGCTGAAGAAGCACTGCAGTTCGGGATCTTCAATCGCATTGCCGAAGGTGTCGATGCTGCGGCACGCGATCTGGCGATGGAAGTCGCCAAGCTCTCGCCAATGTCGCTGACGTTGACGAAAGAGAACATCTATCTCGGAGTCTGCGATGGCGCAGCAGCCGCCTCGCATCATCACATCGACGGCGTCACCAGCGCCGCGTGGACGTCGGATCGCACCGAAGCGCTGGCAGCGTTCGCCGAGAAGCGCGAGCCGTCGTTCACTGGCTCATAATCCTGAATCCGAAATAAGGAGCACTTACGAATGAGTGGACCGCTAGAGGGAATCCGGGTGCTGGAGCTGAGTCGGCACCTGGCTGGGCCGTTTGCCGCGATGACGCTCGGGGACCTCGGCGCGGACGTCATCAAGGTTGAGCCGCCTGGCCGTGGCGACGACACCCGCAGCTTCCCACCGTACTGGAATGGCGAGAGCACCTACTACCTGAGCGCCAATCGCAACAAGCGCAGCATCGCACTCGATCTCTCCAGCGAAGCAGGTCAGGAAGTTGCCAAGTCACTTGCGAAGCAGTCGGACATCCTGATTGAGAACTTCCGACCTGGCACAACCGAGCGCTGGGGGTTGGGCTACGAGCAGCTCCGCGAGATCAACCCGCGCCTGGTCTACTGCACGATCTCGGCGGTCGGCAGCGACGGTCCGGATAGCAATCGATCGGGCGTCGATTTGCTGATGCAAGCGTACGCCGGACTGATGAGCATTACCGGCGAGGAACACGGCGCGCCAGTGCGCGTCGGAACATCGGTCGTTGACCTGACGGCTGGCGCGAACGCTGTGCAGGGCATTCTGGCGGCACTCTACCTCCGCGAGCGCACTGGCACAGGCCAGCGGATCGAAAGCTCGCTGCTCGAAGGTCAGGTTTCGTGGCTGACCTATCACGCTGTATCCTACTTCGCGTCTGGCGAGGCACCCGGTCGTCTCGGGTCATTTCACGCCAGCGTCGCGCCATATGGTGCGTTCCCCACGAACGACGGTTACCTCGTCGTCGCAGTCGCTACCGACGCGCTGTGGCGGCGATTCTGCGGCGCGCTCGAACACCCGGAACTCATCGAAGACCCGCGCTTTGTGAAGAACGTCCAGCGCTGCGCGAATCGCGACGAGCTGCACGCGGCGCTGCTGCCAATCCTTGCTGAGCGATCTGCAGCAGCCTGGGCTAGCGCGATGGATCAGGCCGGCGTGCCATGTTCGCCGGTCAACACGCTCGATACAGTGCTGAGTCTGCCGCAGGTTCTGCATCGCGAGATGGTCGTGGACATCCCGCGCGGACTGCCCGGATCTACGACTGCCCGGTGTCGCGATCAAGCTCTCAGATACTCCCGGTAGTGTTCGCATGCCGCCTCCACGCCTCGGCGAACATGCTGACGAGATCCTGAGCGAGCTCGGTTATGACAAGGACCGGATCGAGCAGTTGCGCAACAAGCAGATCATCTAACCTCATCGCCGAGGACGGCGGCATCGATGCGCAACCCACGCCACCAGTCCAACGCGTTCATTGCGCGTCGGCCAGCTGGCTGGACCTGCGTGATCTACGGTGCGCCGTCGCCACACTGCACGAGCAGCTTGCGGTCGACAAGCGCCATGCTCCCGGGCAATGCGTCCTCAGTGTCGGATTCCGCAGGCGCCGCAGAATGCGCAACCGTTCGCCGCGAAACTGCGTCCAGGCAATGGGCCACGGATCGGATGCTCGAATGAGCTGTTCGATTCGGCGGGCTGGCTGAGACCAGTCGATGTGAGCGTCTTCGCTAGTCCATTCGCGTGTGTAGGTCGCCCGCTCATTATCCTGCTCACGCGGAACCGGTCGCCGCTTGCGTACGCCAACATCGTTTCCGGGAGGACTTCCGCGGCCAGATCGGCCAGGCGATCTGAAAGCTCGCCGCTCGTTTCGGTTTGGTCCAGCGAGACTGCATGCTGAGCCACAATTGGCCCAGCGTCGAGGGCGGCTATGAGCTTAATAATGGTTACGCCCGTTTCGTTGTCGCCGTGCAGAATCGCCGCCGGAATCGGCGTCGCGCCGCGATACGCCGGCAGCAGCGACGGATGCACGTTCAGGCAGCCGTGTGGGGCGAGTGAGAGAACCGCACGCCGCAGGATCTCGCCATAGGCCACGACAACCAGCACATCCGGATGCACCGACCGAATCAGCTCGATCGCAGACTCGTCGCGCAGTGTCTCCGGTTGCATCGACACGAGTCCCAGCTCGTCGGCTGCCATTCGCACGGGCGGCGGCGTGAGTCGCCGTCCGCGTCCCGACGGCCGGTCGGGCTGCGTCACCACCAGCGCGACTTCGATGTCAGGATGATTCGCCAGCGCACGCAGCGATGGAATGGCAAACTCCGGAGAGCCAAGAAAGACGACGCGCAGGTTGCTCGACATTCGGGCTCCCTTCGTGCGGACGATCCGTGACTGAGATGCTAAATCGGACTTACTCGATATGAGGTGACTGGGCAGTGGGAACTGTCAGATACGTTGCGTTGCGCGACCACGAGTATAGAAATCGAGCGGTGTATTGGGCAACATCGGCACATCGAATGATCGCTCCGGGTAAGATGCGCGCGCAATGAAGTCACACCGGTTACCGCTGTCACCCTATACGCTCGCCTTGCTGGCAACGTTCCTGCTTGCGGCTCTGCTGCGCATCTACGGCATGAACTGGGACCAGGGTCTGTACCTGCATCCGGATGAGCGCTTTATCGCGATTGTCTCATCCGAGCGCGTTGACCTGCCGAAACTGTCTGATCTGGGCGCACTCTTCGATCCGGCGACCAGCCCGATCAATCCACGTCGCGATGGGCCCGACGGCAATCCGCTGTCATTCGCGTACGGCACGCTGCCAGTGTACGTCCAGAGCGTCGCCAGCTGGGCCATCAATCTCGTCGCCGACGATGACTACCAGTCGTATCAAGACATCTACCGCGTCGGCAGGCCGCTCACCGTCCTGGTCGACATGACCACGTTGCTGGTTGTCTATCTCCTTGCGCGCCGGTTGGCCGGGCGTTACGCGGGTCTCATCGCCGCGATGCTGTACGGAACTGCGGTCCTGCCGATACAGTTGAGCCACTTCTTCACAGTCGACACCTGGCTCACGCTCTTCGTGACGACGACGCTCTACTTCGCAATCCGCTTCGCGGATAAACGCACGATCGGACGTGCAGTCGCGCTCGGTGTCCCTGTCGGTTGCGCCTTCGCAACCAAAGCGAGCGTTGCAGCATTGCTCTTGCCGCTGGCGGTCGTTGGACTCTCCGAGCTTGTCCGAGCGATCGACCGGCGAGTTGTACTCGGGCAGCTCGCGCTCGCCGGTCTTGTCGCGCTCGCTGTGTTCACCGTGTTCGAGCCGTACGCCATCGTGCGATCCGGGCCGTTCTTCAAGGACATCTCAACGCAAGCCGACATCGTTCGGGGTCACTTCGATGTGCCATTCACCCGCCAGTTCATCGGTCTGACGCCGGGGCTGTATGAAGCCCGCAATCTGTTTCTGTATGGCCTTGGGCCTGCGTTTCTATTAGCAGGCCTGGTCGCTATCGCCTGGGCCGCCCGCCACGGCTGGCGGCGTCGCGATCTCACCTACGTGGTATTGCTGAGTTGGGTGGCGGGGTACGGGCTCACGATCTTCCTGACCGAAGCGCGTTTCATGCGCTACTCGCTGCCGATGATCCCTGTGCTCGCTGTCCTGATCGGAGCGATGCTCGGACGACCACTCCCCGCGCGGTCGCGATTACCGAGGGCGCTGGCCACCGCGACGATTCTCATTGTCACCGCGATTTGGGGATTCGGATTCGTTTCGATCTACAGCCACGAGAATTCGCGCATCGCTGCGTCTCGCTGGATGTACGAGAACATCCCATCGGGTTCGGCGATTTCGGTTGAGACATGGGACGACGCGCTGCCCCTCCCCTACCCCGGCGCTCCGCAGAACACGTTCACCACCGTGTCGTTTGACATGTACGGAGATCTGCCGCCTGACGACAAAGTCGCTCAGATTGCAGGCTATCTTCAGTCGGTCGATTATGTCGTGTTATCGAGCGACCGACTGACGCAATCTGTTGACAACGAACCGTGGCGCTACGCAGTCCAGATCGACTACTACCGCAGACTGGACGCCGGTCAGCTCGGCTTTCAGCTCGTCTACGAAGGGGTCGTTGATCCGCAACTGTTCGGTCTGCGCCTCAACGACGCGCGTGCTGACGAGAGCTTCACCGTCTACGATCATCCCCACGTCCGGATCTACAGGAAAGTCGAATCACTCTCGACCGACGAGATTCGGAATCGACTCCTATGGGGCGCGTCGCAGCCGTGGTATCCAATGCGGTACTTGCCGAGCAAAGACCTGATGCTCGGCGTTCCAGCGTCCGACATCGAAACGACGCAGGACGCTGGGTGGAACTCGCTGGCGACGTCGAGCACGCCTGCGGCGATCCTGCTATGGATTTTGGCCATCGAGATGACCGGACTTGCCATTTTGCCGGTCGCGGCGCAGGTCTTCAGGACGTCGCCAGATCGTGGAGCGTGGTCTGCGCGACTCATCGGGATTCTGCTGGTCGCCTGGCTTGTCTGGATCGGTGCCAGCCTGGACTTCTGGCCCGCACGCAGTGTGACAGTGGCAGTGGCAATTGCCTTCGTCGCGGTGTTGGCTTGGGGCTGGTATGCGTTTCGCATATCACGGCGTTATCGCGTCGAGCTACCGTCGGTTCGCTCGTGGCTTGTTGGCTCGGCAATCTGGATCGGCGTGTTCAGCTTCTTTCTTCTGCTGCGCGCGATCTATCCGGATTTCTGGCAGACGTGGTTTGGCGGTGAGAAGCCGTTCGAGCTGGCCTACCTGCGAGCGATTTCTCGCTCGACAAGCTTCCCGTCATATGACCCGTGGTTCAGCGGTGGGATCATCAACTACTACTACTACGGCTGGCACATTATTGCATCGCTCATAAAGCTGACTGGTGTTGGCGTCAGCCTGGGATTCCAGCTTGGGGTCGCGACGATCCCTGCCTTGCTCGCGCTGCAGACGGTCGCGTTTGTGTCGCTCTGCATGCAAAAGTCTCGCCGTTGGATGTCGCGGAACATGATGGCGATTGGCGCATTGGTCGCCGTGGTGGCTGTGGTCATTGTCGGCAACCTCGATGCGCTCGTGCAGGTCATTCAGCAGCGCAGTATTTCTTCGACGACTTTCGACTTCTGGCGTAGCACGAGGGTCATCGATTTCACGATTAACGAGTTCCCGTACTTCTCGGCATTATGGGCTGACCTGCACCCGCACTTCATCGACCTGCCGGTCATCATGCTCGTTCTCACGCTCGTTGCGGTGGTAGTCCTGTCGGCTGAACGAATGTCGCTTGCTACTGTTCCGACGTTCGGTTTGATGGCACTTGCGCTGGGCACAACTGCCGTAACGAATTCGTGGGATGCCCCGCTGTGCGCCGGTCTCATTCTCGGTGGCTGCATCTGGGTCGCAGCGCGAAGCGATCGCGATCAACGCATTAGCATCATCGGATCTGGACTCCTCACTCTTGTTGTTGCGTATGTCATGTTTCGGCCGTTCTTCTCGCGCTTCTACAGCGTCGTCGGCGACGTCACGCGCACGAACAATGGCTCTCCTCTTTCGCAGTTCCTGGCGGTCTGGGGGATCTTCCTCGCGATCATCGCTATTGCCATCGTGGTTGATGCCGTGCAGTCCGGGAATTGGCAGAGTCCGATCCGGCAGAATGCACTCGCCCTGGGCGTCACCTGCCTCGTAGCCGGGACGCTCGCATTCGTCGTCATGGCAGTCCGCGGCAACCAGCTATCAGCCGGAGGTCTCGCAGCACTCTGGATTGCCGCCGTTCTGCTCGGGATCGGGTCGCTGGTCCACGCTCCGTCACGGTTTGGAAGCGTTGGTATCGGGCTCGCGTTCTCGGCGGCTGTAGCTACCGGCGCGATCAGCGGCTACCGACCGGCTGCTGCGGTGGCCATGGCTGTCGGCGTAGTTGCACTCGGGTTTGTCATCCGGCTCCAGCCGGCGCGTTCGGTGCCGTGGGTGATTGTCGGCGTTGGATCGGCGCTGCTTGTTGGCGTCGAAGTCATCTACGTCGCCGACGACCTGAGCGGCGGCGACTGGCAGCGGATGAACACGGTCTTCAAGTTCTACAACCAGGCTTGGCTGTTGCTGGCAAGCGGCGCGGCATTGCTACTCGTTGATCTGGCGTTCCGTTCAACTCGTTCGCTCGAGGCAGATGGCGATGACGTATCTGACAACGCTGCCGAGGACGGTTCTCGCTCGTCGGCAATACCTGATGGTGTCGGCACCATTCGCGTTGCGATTGTCGTTGGCATTGCGGTGCTCGCTCTGGGCCTGCTGTATCCGCTGCTGGGCACGCCATCTCGTCTGGCGCAGGACATGCCGTCTTCGCCGGAC
The DNA here is from genome assembly GCA_023954495.1 of Thermomicrobiales bacterium. Classification (NCBI taxonomy): domain Bacteria; kingdom Pseudomonadati; phylum Thermomicrobiota; class Thermomicrobia; order Thermomicrobiales; species Thermomicrobiales bacterium. The sequence goes on from JAMLIA010000004.1 coordinate 11,807, forward strand.
TATCTGACACTCGATGGCTACGCGTGGATGAACGGTGGCTCAATAACTAACGCTACCGGTGACGAGATCCAGTTCAGCGGCGATCTGGCGGCGATCGAGTGGTTGAACGATCGCGCCGAGGATAATCCTGTACTTCTCGAAGCGTCGATCGGTCCGTATCGCGGCAACGGTTCGCGCATCTCCAGTGCGACCGGTCTGCCGACTGTGCTGGGTTGGGATCGACATCAGCGTCAGCAACGCTACCCGGCAGGGATCGACCGTCGCATGTCGGACATTCGCGAAATCTACAACACGACTGATGCTGTCAGAAAGTTGGAACTGCTCCGCAGCTACGACGTGCGCTACGTCATCGTGGTGACGTCGAACGCTACTGGAGCTCGGCAGATGACACGACGCCTTACGCGTCGCCGGAGGGGATCGCCACATTCGACACCATGCTCGGTGGCGACCTGACATTAGCATTCGAGTCGGGCACAACGCGTGTGTATGAGGTGACGCAGTTCGCTCGACTGGCTCCGGCTGCCGATGCGGAGCACCGACCGTGAGCGATCCGGAAGCACTCGCCCGCTGGTACTTCGTCATTTCGGTTGTCGCCGTCGGATTGCTGCCTTTCAGCTGCTGGATCAGTGCTGGACTCGGACCGCTCCGCGGCCTCACGATCCGGCCGATTGCGCTCATCACGCTGACTGCGATCGTCTGGTGGCCAGCAGCGATGCTTGGCATTCCGTTCAACACGCCAGTGTTGATCACTGCAGGAGTAGTCGCGTCGATCGCATCGTGGGGGCTGTGGTGGCGACGCGGTCGGCCGCAGTTCCCGTGGTGCTGGCTGCTGATTGGCGAAGCGGTCTGGCTCGCGGTATTTCTCGCTTACGCATGGTTTCGCAGCTTCAATCCCGCCATCATCAATACCGAAAAGCCGATGGAGATTGCCCTCCTGACTTCGGTCAGCCAATCGACTGCCGTCCCGGCACCAGACCCGTGGTTCGCCGGCTACGCGATCAACTACTACTACTTCGGCTACCAGTGCATCGCGACGATCATTCGCTTGAGCGGTGTGCCCCCGGCAATCGGGTTCAATCTCGCGCTGGCCACGATCTTCGCCTCAGTCGCGGTGCTCGCGATGGCCTGTGCAGGGCAACTGGCGACGCTGGCTGGAGTGCGTCGGCGCTCCATCGGGCTTTCTGTCGGCCTGGGTCCGCTACTCGTCCTCGTCTCCGGAAACCTGGAGACGATTCGTCGCCTCGCGTCCGATCCACGCGGGACAATCGACGCGAGTTGGTGGCAGGGGGTTGGCTGGCAAGCAAGCCGCATCATCGTTGATACCAATGTCTTCGGATCGGGAGACTCCAGATCGACGATCAACGAATTTCCGGCGTTCTCCTTCGTGCTCGGCGATCTGCATCCGCACGTGCTGACCCTGCCGCTGCTTGCGCTTGTCCTTGCGCTGGCTCTCAGCCTGATCGGAAGTCGCGCAGCCGAGAGCCGTCCGCGTCTGCTAGCCATCGGAGCGCTAGTTGGACTCCTGTACGCCTCAAATAGCTGGGACGCACCGACGGGTTTTCTACTCGTGGGCCTTGCGCTCGCCGTCAGGTTCCACAGGCAGTGGCGGCGCTGGCTCATCTCCTGTGGCTACGTGGCCATCTCCGCCTTGGTCGCGGCGTTGCCGTTCATTATCGAGTACGACCCACCGCTCGGCGTGCCGAGCGATGCCGTGCCGAGCTGGCTCACACGCTTGCCGGTGCTCGGCACGCTGGTCAACACATTCGGCATCGTCGTCTGGCACCCAACCGGAGTGCGTGATCTTGTCATTGTCCACGGAGCCTGGATCGCGATGTTTGCAGCGTTCGCCGCTGTGGCCATTGCTCAGGATCGAGCGATCCTGTCATTTGTCGACCGGTACCGGATACCATTGCTGGGAACCAGCCTCGTGTTGCTCGGTATTGCCGTCGCCTGGGCACCGGCCGTTCTGCTCATCGGAATACCGGCAGCGCTAGCCGGCTGGTTCGCATGGAACTCTGCCGACGCGGGCACCCGCGCGATCTCAGGCCTGTTCTGCGTCGGGTTCCTTCTCATCCTCATTCCCGAGTTCTTCTTCATCCAGGATGTCTTCGGCGACCGGATGAATACAGTCTTCAAGCTCTACTTTCAGGCGTGGCTCATCCTCGGGATCGCCAGCGCTGGCGCGGTTGTCTACGCGCTGGCGCGGGCAACTTGGCCACGAAAGATCATGCTCTCTGCCGCGTTTACCGCGATCATTCTGGCGACACTCCCTTACCTGCCGCTCTCTGCGAGTGACTGGACGAATGGGTTCGAAGAACGCCAGTCGCTGAATGGTGAACAGTACATCGCGAGAGCAAACCCCTCGGACTTCGCTACGATCGAGTGGCTACGCGTGCACGCCGACCCGGGCGACACGATTGCGGAGGGGCCGGGCTGCTCGTATCAGGTGCTCAACGGCGTACCGCTGAATCGCATCTCTGCATTCACCGGCATCCCAACTGTCGTCGGCTGGGTTGGCCACGAAAGCCAGTGGCGAAGGGGGCAATTCGATGACATCGGATTGATCCTTCAGGCGCGGACTGATACTGCTAATGCACTTGTCGGCGGCGAACGCGTATCGCCGACACCGGAGCCGCGCTTCATCATTGTTGGAGCGCAGGAGAGGCAGGGATCGACCGTCTGCCCGATCGCCATCGACGCACCGGCCGACGTCACCCAGCGCCTGGCAGATGCTGGCTGGGTACCCGTGTTTGAAGCGCAATCGACAACGATCTATGGGCGCGCATCTGACACCGCCGTGGCGAATCTTCATTGACCGGCTGTTGCCGTTTTGTTAGGCTTCATCGGTGTCCTGTCTGCAGGAACACAGTGTAATGCTGCCTACGATTACGTGGATTATTCTGAGGAGGTTGGCAATCGGCGCACGACCTGTTCGCGTGAACGAACGAATTCGTATCCGCGAAGTGCGGCTCATTGATGAAGACGGAACGCAGCTTGGGGTGATTCCCACTCGCGAAGCGCTGGATATCGCGCGCGAGAAGGGGCTTGATCTCGTAGAGGTACAGCCCAATGCAGTTCCGCCAGTGTGCCGGCTTATGGATTATGGACGTTTCCGCTACGAAGAGAGCCGTCGCGAGCGCGAGTCCCGCCGCAAGGCGAAGGGCGCAACGCTCAAGGAAGTCCGCATGGCGCCGAAGATCGACGACCATGACATCCAGACGAAGGCGCGCCAGGCGCAGCGGTTTCTCGAAGCCGGTGACAAGGTCAAGATTTCGGTCTTGTTCCGTGGCCGGGAGATGCTCCATCAGGACATTGGTCGAAATCTGCTGCTGCAACTGGTTCAGCAACTGTCTGACATTAGCACGGTAGATCAGGACCCTCGGATGGAGGGGCGTTCGATGTCTGTCATGCTGAGTCCACGCAAGGAGGCTCAGCGCAACGATGCATCTCGTGGCACGTCTGAATCCAGACAGGAACCGGCGGAAGCCGAGACAGCTTCCTGAGCTCGTCGTTGAGTCAGATATGCAGCGGCACCGCAGTGCGGTGCCGTTCCGATGTGCAGTGAGGGTTGGGAGTTCAGGCAATGCCAAAGATGAAGACCAACAAAGGCGCTGCCCGAAGGTTCAAGATCACCGGTTCGGGCAAGATCATGCGCGCCAAAGGAATGAAGAGCCACTTCCGTCGCCGGAAGGCTCCTCGCACTAAGCGCGCGTTCGACCGCATGTTTGAGGTCGCGCCGCAGGATCGCAAGCGCGTGCGACGGCTGCTGCCGTACGGGCTGCCGAAATAGTCGAGTTCGAGACGAGGGAGACTGAGTTATGGCCCGTATCAAGCGCGGCGTCGCTTCGCACAAGAGGCACAAGAAGGTCCTCAATCGCGCCGAAGGATTCCGCGGTACACGCAGTCGGCTGTTCAAGCGTGCCAACGAGGCCGTTATGCGGTCCGGCCAGTACGCCTACCGCGACCGTCGAGTCCGCAAGCGCGACATGCGTCGCCTCTGGATCACCCGTATCAACGCTGCTTCTCGGGAGCATGGCCTGCCGTATGGCCGCTTCATTGAGGGGCTGACGCGCGCTGGTGTTGCGGTCGATCGCAAGATTCTGGCGGACCTGGCAGTTCGCGACAACGCTGCATTCGCGAAGTTCGTTGAGCTTGCCAAGACGCAGCTGAGCCACTGATCTCGACCGTGTCGGACGACAACCGTTCGCCCCAGACTGACGAGATCATTACCAGTGGCGCAAATCCAACGATCAAGCTAGCCCGTTCACTGCACCGGCGAAAATCCCGGGAACGTGAACGGGCAGTTCTTGTTGAAGGACTGCGCAGCATCGAAGCGGCCCTGGAATCCGGCGCTACGCCACGCGCGTTTCTGATCGACGCAGCGCACAGAAACGTCATCCCCGCAAATCTTGTAGAACGCTACGCGCAGCACGCACGTGTCGTCGTCGTCGAGCACGAGCTCTTTCTGTCGGTCACACTCACGGAGCATCCACAACCAGTTGTGGCCCTGGTTTCGATGCCAGACTTGCCGGCTGTTCGGAACGCGTCGCTGGTACTTGCCATTGATGGTGTGCGCGATCCCGGAAACATCGGCACGATGATCCGTTCGGCAGCCGCCGCCGGAGCCGACGCCATCGCGCTATTGCCGGGAAGCGCCGATCCGTTCAATCCGAAAGCCATCCGCGCAACGGCTGGAGCGCTATTCCAGATTCCCCTGCTCCGTGTTGGCTCAGTCGAATTTGCAGTCGATCGTTTATTTACTCAACGTCCGACTGTGGTCATCGCAGATGCCAATGCGGATCGAACCTACGATGCCGTTGACTGGAACGAGCCGACAGTGATTGTCGTTGGCGGTGAGGCATTTGGCGCGTCGGAAGAGTCGCGTACGTACGCGGACTCCACGGTCGCGATTCCGATTCAGCCTGGTGTAGAGTCCTTGAATGCGGGAGTCGCGGCCTCAATCCTGCTGTTTGAAGCAATGCGGCATCGGCGGGTGAGCAAGTAAACCCGCGTACATACGCACAAAGGACCTTGGGTATCCAGGCAACCTGTGCTATAGTCGCCGTCTGACATCCGCCGTGCGTCTCGAACAATAGGCGTCGGCCACTCGACTCAACAGGGAGGCTACGAAGGATGAGGAAGCAGGATCTGGTCAAGAGCGTCGCCGGCAAGGCCAACATGCCAGAGCGGCAGGTTGACTCCATTGTTCAGGCTACGTTCGACGCGATCCGCGACAGTCTCGCTGCGGGCGAAGAGGTAACGATCACCGGCTTCGGCTCGTTCCGCATCTCGGAACGCGGCGCACGCGAGGGACGCAACCCACAGACCGGCGAGCGCATCACGATTCCATCCCGCAAGAGCCCGTCGTTCCGACCGGGTACCCAGCTCAAGCGCGCAGTCAGCGGCGAGTAACTCTCGCCCACCAATCGTCATGCTGGATTCACGCCGATCCTTCAGCTTCGAAGGGTCGGCGTTGTTTTATGCTTCGGGCTCTCAGGATGGAACGGATGTGAGCGCGGCGCTGTTCGATTCAGCTCGCGCCTGGCGCGGCAGCGTGTCGCGCAATCGCGCCGGTAGCTCGTTTCGTGCGGCGTTGTTGGCCGTCTCGATTGCGGCGACAAGCGCTCGCGGTGCCGAGCGTCCGTGCGCAGCGATGACTACACCATTGACGCCCAGGAGCGGCGCACCGCCAATACCATCAAAATCCATCTGCGTTCGCAGCGCGCGGAAGGTCGGACGCAACAGCGCCGCCAGGACCTTCGTTCGCATTGTCGCCGTCAGTTCATCGCGCAAGAGCCGCGCAACGTAGCTGGCAGTTCCCTCAGCGATCTTCAGCGCGACGTTGCCGGTGAAGCCATCCGTGACAGTGACGTGCGGCGGCTTGGACAGCATTTCGTGGCCCTCGACATAGCCGACGAAGTTCAGCACCGACGCCTCGAACAGCTCGCGTGCAGCGCGTGTCAGCGCATCGCCCTTGCCAGGCTCTTCACCATTCGAGAGCAGCGCCACAGCAGGCCGCTGGACGCCGAGAATCGCTTCAACGTATGCCGCCCCAAGATGACCGTGCTGCAGCATGACGTCCGGGCGCGGATCGGTGAACGCGCCGATGTCGAGAACGAATGCCGTCTGCCCTTTCGAGGGAATGCGTGTGCCCAACGCAGGTCGCGACACGCCCGGGATCCGACCGAGGATCATCAGCGACGCTGCCACCAGCGCCCCGCTGTGACCGGCGGAAACGACTGCATCCACTTCACCCTGGCGCATGAGATCCAGCGCCACGCTGATTGAATTGTTGGTCTTGCGGCGGACAGAGAGCGAGGCCGATTCTCCCATGCCGATCGCCTCTTCGGCATGGACGACGCGAAACCTCGTCGTTGAGATATTGAGCCGCCGAAGCTCCGATTCAATCTGGCTCTCGTGACCGACCAGAACTAGCTCAATGTCGGACGACAGCCCCTCGTCGGTTGCTGCTTCGATGTTATGGGCGACGCCGATGTCACCTCCATGGACATCCACTGCGATTCGTGCCAATCGGCGCCTCCACAACAATCGAGCGAACAGGGCTCACCCCGATGCGCTCGCGGACTAACTGAGCCGGGGCTACACATCCAGGTTCTGGACCTGTCGTGCGTGCGTCTGGATAAAGCTCTTCCGTGGCGGTACTGCGTTACCCATCAGCATCTCAAACGTCTCATCGGCCCGCACAGCGTCGTCGATGGTGACTTGCAGCAGCGTGCGCGTATCGACGTTCATCGTCGTTTCCCAGAGCTGTTCCGGGTTCATCTCGCCGAGACCCTTATAGCGCTGGATCTCGACCTTCTTGTCCTTGTAGCCCGCCATGAGCGTATCGAGCTCATCGTCACTATAGACCCAGTGCACTTCCTTGCCGGACTGCACGCGATATAGCGGCGGCTGAGCGATGAAGATCCGACCGTCGGTGATGAGCTGCTCCAGGTGGCGGAAGAAGAACGTCAGCAGCAGCGTACGGATGTGTGCGCCGTCAACGTCAGCATCAGTCATGACGATCACTCGGTGGTATCGGAGCTTCGAAGCGTCGAACTGATCGCCGATGCTCGTGCCGAGCGCAGTAATCAACGAACGAATTTCGGCGTTCTGGAGCATCTTGTCGAGGCGCGCCTTCTCCACATTCAGGATCTTGCCTCGCAGCGGCAAAATCGCCTGATAGCGTCGATCGCGGCCCTGCTTGGCGCTGCCACCGGCCGAGTCGCCCTCAACGATGTAGAGTTCCGACCGAGCCGGGTCGCGCTCTGAGCAGTCCGCCAGTTTGCCTGGCAACGAGAATGTCTCCAGGCTGCCCTTACGCTGCACCAACTCGCGCGCCTTGCGAGCGGCGTCTCGCGCTCGCGCGGCGTTGACGCACTTCTCGACGATCCGCTTGGCAGCCTGCGGATTCTCCTCGAGGTGCTGAGACAGCAACTCGCCAACGACAGAGTTCACCGCGCCGGCCATCGGTGCATTCCCGAGCTTACCCTTTGTCTGGCCCTCGAACTGCGGCTCAGGCAGCTTGACACTGATGACGGCGGTCAGACCCTCGCGAACGTCCTCGCCGGTGAGGCTATCGTCGTTCTCCTTGAGGAATCCGTTCTTCCGCGCGTAGTCATTGATCGTTCGCGTGAGCGCCGAGCGGAAGCCCGTCAGGTGCGTGCCACCATCGACCGTGTTCACGTTGTTGGCGAACGAGTGAATCGACTCGCCGTATGAATCGTTGTATTGAATTGCCGCCTCGACGATGAAATCGCCTATCTCGCGGTTGATGTAGAACGGCTTCGGATGGACGGGGTTCTTCGACTTGTTCAGGTGCCGCACGAACGAGTTGATGCCACCTTCGAAGTAGAAGGTCATCTCTCGATCGGTGCGCTCGTCAATAAAGACGATCCGCAATCCGCGGGTCAGATAGGCAACCTCGCGCAACCGCTGCGCCAGCATGTCGTAGTTGTAGTCGAGCGTGTCGAAGATCGTCGCGTCAGGCATCCACGTCTGGGTTGTGCCACGCAGTGACGGATCGATCTTGGCGACCTTCTTGACCGGCGATGTCGGAATACCCTTACGGTACTCCTGGCGATACAGTCCGCCGTCGCGCCGCACTTCCGAGATCATCCAGTCAGACAAACCATTGACGACGGAGACGCCGACGCCGTGGAGTCCACTGGACATCGCATAGCCGCCCGAGCCGAACTTTCCGCCGGCGTGCAGGACAGTCATCACGACTTCCAGTGCCGACGTGTTCATTTTGGGATGCTTCTTAACCGGAATACCACGACCGTTGTCTTCAACCGTGACGCTGCTGTCAGGGTGAATCGTGATGCGGATCGTGTCGCAGTACCCGCCCAGAGCCTCGTCTACGGCGTTGTCAACCACTTCGGTGATGAGATGATGCAGGCCGCGAATGTCTGTGCTGCCGATGTACATGCCTGGTCGACGGCGCACTGCCTCAAGTCCCTCAAGGACCTCGATGTTGCTTGCGTCGTAGGTTTGCTTCGTTGGTTTCGTATCAACTGTCTGTGCCATAGTGCTATGCACCTTCCTGAAGAGAGATGAGCCCGAGCGACCTCGCTCGATCGCGATAGAACATCATTGCGGCGAGGATCGTTCCGGTTGCCACAAATGCATTGAGAATCACGGCCAGGACTGCCCACTCCGGTCGGCGGGCGATGCTTTCAAGCATGAATGTCAATCCTGTTGAGATCAGCAGCGAGACGCAGATGAATCTGGCGGCCTGCCAGCGGTCACGCCGCACAACGCGGTAGCTCGCCCGGAACGCCGGCAGCACACGCAGGCGATCAACGACAAGGGCGTGGACGACGAAATAGAAATGCACCGCTCCCCAAACGACCGGCACCAGTAGCAGCAACCACAGCAACGCAACACCCTGCAGGCCAAACGCTGCCAGGACGATCGATGCCAGGATCACCGGCAAGCTGACCAGCAGGATCAGCGCAGCGGCGGTGATCGCCGCGGCAACAAAGCGCCACGCGACTGCAAGCAACGAACGCGGACGCACGTTGCTGACGACGTTGCCACTCCCGATTCCTGCTGCCAGAATCAATCTGAAAAACGCAACGAAGATCACGCCAGTAGCAAGGGCGAGTACGATGAACGGCAGGACAAGCAGGTCGCTCGCGACGATGCTGCGCTCGTGCCAACCCGGTATGTCACGCCCCTCGTCCAACAGTGATGAAAGGGCATCAATCTGCAAGCTGGGCGACCCCGATGCAATCAGTTCGAGGATGTTGAATCCTTCCAGGCTTTCGACTTCATCTGCGACGATCGACCAGTTCGATCCACGGTCCCGAATCTCAGATGCAACGTCACCGGCAATTCCACCGACGGTCAATCGTGGAGCAAGCACGAGAACCAACTGCAGGAGAATCAGCGGCAGAACGAGCAATGGCCGACTTGCCGCGATCGCGAACCCCTCACCGAGCAAATCAATCACGCCCGGCAGGTTCGACTCATCCCCGTCGCGGAGGTCATAGCTCATCCCCAGCCATACTTTCGCAGGATCTCTTCGCCGAGACCGAAGTGATGGGCGACCTCGTGGACTACGGTCGTTCGAACCTGATCAACCACCTCAGCGTGCGAGGAGCAGATTCGCTCGATCGGCCGTTGAAAGATGGTGATCTTGTCCGGCATCACCAGGTTATAGGACGAGCTGTGTCGCTCAGTGAGCGGAATGCCTTCGTACAGGCCGAGCAGCGTCCCCCGGTCGATGCCGACGCGATCGAGTTGAGCACGACTTGGCCAAAGCTCAATCGTGACGTCAACGTTTTCCATCAGCTCCAGCAGGTCTGCCGGAAGTGAGTCGAGCGCGGCTACGACCAGGTCTTCAAACTCGTCGGATGCCAGCCGCATTGCCGGTTCCTCCTCCGGTCTGCAACCGTCTAATTATACCGCATTTGGCCATTCGTACGCGAAAATCGCGGCACTTGAAGCCCACTGACAGCATAATCACTGGTCCATATTTACTTGACAGTTGCGCGTCTCGATGTATGCGCGCCCACCTCGCGAGCGCACGATGTTACGGGGTTGTCTCCAGCGCGGCGCGCAGCATCTCACCGCCGATTGGGAGCGCGGTCTCCGAGCCTGGACCGCCATGCTCGACGACAACGGCAACGGCGAGCCGCCGGTCGCCCGCGATGGCGTAGCCGGTGTACCAGGCATGTGGTTCGCCCTCGCCGACCTCGGCGGTACCGGTCTTGCCGCCGATGGTCGCGCCATCGATCTCGATGCCGCTCGCGTATCCAAACTCAGCCGACGACTGCATCAGCCGCTGGATGATTGCAGCCGACTCGGGGCTGATCGCACGCTGACCACCGCCGCCACTGAACTGCTCGATCGTCTTACCCTCGCTGTCAATCACATGATCAACGACGTACGGATCCGGCACGACGCCGTCATTGGCGATCGTCGCCGCTATGAGCGCCATCTGGAGCGGCGTTGCCAGGATCTGGCCCTGCCCGAAGCCGGTGTCAGCCAGCAAGGCTCGATTGTTCAATTCGTCCCTTGTCGACGCGATCTGCGTCTCGGCGGTGGGAATGTCGAAGTCGATTGCTGAGTCGAATCCGAAGCGTTCTGCGTAGTCCAGAAGCGTGTCGCTGCCCAGCTGCAAGCCGATCTGCGCGAACACGACGTTGAGTGACCACGCGTAAGACTCCTCAAGCGTGAAGTCGATCTGGGTCGAGTCCGGCCGATTCGGCTCCTCAATAACGCGGCCATCAACCTCGAACAGGCCGTCGTCGCGGAAGATCGTGTCGGCGTTCGCACGACCGCTATCAACGATCGCCGAAGCCGTCACCGTCTTGAACGTCGATCCCGGATTCAGCAGGCCCTGCGTGGGACGGAACACGAGCGGTGCATCGGGGTTCGCGACCAGTTCCTGCCAGTAGGCACGGATCGCGGCCATTTCCTCTTCGGATTGCTGGCCGGTGTTGGCATAGAGTCGATTCGGATCGAATGACGGCGCTCCGGCCATCGCGAGAACTTCGCCGGTATCTGCGTCCATCAGGACGACCGCCCCGGGGCGGCCGGCGAGCAGTTCGTTAGCCTTTTGCTGCAGGTCAATATCGATCGTCAGTGACAGGTCGTACCCGCGCCGATCCTCATGAATAACGCCGTTGATCCACTCCTGGGCAGGGTTGCCGCCGTCGGTGCCGGACAGGTAGGAGTCATACGCGTCTTCGATATTTGTCGATCCGTAGAGCGCTGGCGAGTAGTAGCCAATCAGCCCGGCGGCCTCGATGTTCGGATACTGACGGACGAACGTACCGTCGGATTGCTCGACCGATTCAGCCAGTACCTGCCCATGACGGTCGGTGATCGCGCCGCGTTGCACCTGCAGGGCGCGCAAACGTTCGCGCGGGTTTGAGACCACTTGCCCGTCGCCTACTTCGGCGCTGCGAGCGGCAATGCGGCCACTCTCGACAATCTGGATCCTGACGAGCTGAACAGAAATCAACGTCACGGCGACGACGAGGAGTGTCGCCCAGCGCAGGACCGTGCGGTTATAGATCGGCAGGCTGGATGTGCCGCGTGGCCACCAGGCAATTGACAACATGACGCCGGCAGCGGCCAGCAGCACCAGCCAGCGCTGATCCGCCTGATCACTCGTTTCGCCGAGTCCGTAAGCGACCACCAGCAGTGCGGCGACGAAGGCGGCAAATCGAAGAAAGGTCGTCATCTAACCTGCCAAATCCGGGTCTGAAATACGCAACAGGAGCCCGATGATGATGAAGTTCGTCAGCAGCGAGCTACCTCCGGCGCTGATAAACGGCAGTGTGATGCCGGTGAGCGGTATGAGTCGTACGGTGCCGCCTACGATGATGAGCGTCTGCACGGCGAGGATCGTAGTCAGGCCGGCGGCGAGGAAGCGCCCAAAGCTATCACGCGCGCGCAACGAGATGGAAAACCCACGGAAGACGAGCAGGACACTGAGCAATAGCACGGCGAGCGTGCCGAAGAGTCCCAACTCCTCGCCGATGGCGGCGAAGATGTAGTCCGAGTGAACCGCCGGGATGAATGCCGGATGTCCCTGCGCCAGGCCGGTGCCGAACAGCTTGCCAGTGGCGAGCGCGTATTCGCCCTGAATCTGCTGGTAGCCAGCATCAACCGGGTCACGCCATGGGTCGAGCCAGTTGGCAACGCGCAACTGCACGCGCCCGAACAGGTTGTAGGCAAGGTAGACACCGATGCCAAATGCACTCAGACCGGCGATCACATACGAGAGGCGTCCGCTGGCCATGTAGAGCATGGCAAGGAAGACACTGAAGAACAGGAGGGCCGTGCCCAGGTCGTTCTGGGCCACGACCACGAGCATCGAGAAGCCCCACATCAGGATCAACGGTAGGAGATATGGAATCGGGGGCAGGCGCAAGGGTCCGAGCCGGTAGGTCGATACGATGAGCTCCTGGTTCTCCGCGAGATAGGCAGCCAGAAACACAACGAGTGCGATCTTCGAGATCTCGGACGACTGGATCGTAAAAGGCCCGACGTCGATCCACAGCCGCGCACCGTAGCGCTCGGTACCAATAATCATCGTCAGCATCATCAGGCCGATTCCGCCGAATGCCCATGTGTACTTGTAGCGGCGGAGCCAGCCGATGCGTCGAACGATCGTCACGACAGCCAGCAGCAAGAACAGTCCTGCGCCGAGATAGATCAGCTGCTGGCGTGCCAGCGTCGCGTAGCTCTCGTCGATCTCCGCCAACGCCGGCGTCAGTCGCTGCATCATCAACAAGCCCAGCCCGCTGATACAGACGACGATCGGAAACAACACCTGATCGCCCTTGAAGCCGGTGATCGTGAACCAGATCGAAATTGCGAAGACGGCTGCGGTATAGGCGATCGACACCCAGATGTCGCGCCAATCCCAGTTCAGGTCGCGCGTTGAGGCGAGATAGATCGTCAGCAGTCCAACCATCGTCATGATGGTCGGAACAACGAGGAGCTGCAGCTCAGTAAATCGGATGCGGGAGAGGATTGCCTTCATCAGCGGTCGTCGATGCGTCGACCAGCAATTGGCAGCAAACGCTCCGCTGTTTGCTCTGGTATCCGGGCGGGATCAGTCACAATGGCATGCTCCAGCGAAGACGTACAGGCAGATGTGCAGGACGGTAACTGTGCCTCGGCAAGCGCGATGACCAGCGTCTGGACAGCCGAAGTCATTGCGTTCAAAGTCTCAACAACTGCGGCGACCGAAACCGCTTCCTCAGTTTCGTGCCACACATCCCAGTCAGTGACCATCGCGAGGCAGGCATAGCAGAGACCGGCCTCGCGGGCCAGCCGGGCCTCCGGCATCGCGGTCATGCCGATGACGCTTCCACCCCACGACCGGAACATCTTCGACTCGGCGCGGGTAGAAAACTGCGGTCCTTCAATACACACATATGTGCCGCCAAGCCTCGTCGACACCGACGTTGTTTCGGCACAGGCCGCCACGTGGCTGGAGAGAGCTGCGCAAAACGGGTCGGCCATCGAGACATGCGCGACGACTCCACCATCGAAGAAGGTTCGATCGCGGTTCACGGTTCGATCGATGATCTGATCGGGAACGACAAACGTGCCCGGAGCCATCGCCTCACTAAGGCTCCCGACAGCGCTGATCGAAACGAGGTGTGTGACGCCGAGAGACTTCAAAGCGTAGATGTTCGCTCGATAGGGCACATCGGTTGGCGAGTGATGATGCCCGATGCCATGTCGGCTCACGAATGCCACGGGTGTGGTGCCAACGGTGCCGACGCTGATCGGCGACGATGGCGCGCCGTACGGTGTCTCGATCTCATGCGATTCTGCCTGGCTGAACGCACTCAGCTGATACAGACCGCTGCCGCCGATAATGCCAAGTCGTGGTGATGTCGACACGTGACTCCCCGATCACTCGCCTGAAGTCTACCCGGTCGCCAGATGACGATTCGACTGTTGGTATAATCTCCAATCCATGCGAACCACAAGCCTGCCACTACAAACGGGTCACGATGCCAGTCAGAGCGATTCAGGTTCGCGATGATTGCAGACATCTCGTCACCTGTGCGTCGCGTCCTGTCGTGGTCGCTCCTGTGTCTGGCGTGCGCCGGCTTTCTCCTACTGGGACTGGCTGAGCGCGATGCGCGCGCTGCCGTGCTCCGACCCGTCCCGGAAGCCCCGCTTCCGTTCGCTCGCCACAAAGTCGTTGGTCTCGATCTTCGCTCGCTCAGCTCACTCGAATCGCTCCAATGGCTACGGGCCGGAGGCGTCGCACCGTATGCGCTGGTGATCGTGCAGGTCGATTCGGACATTGTCACCGCACTCACCCAGCCGGACGACCAACCGACGGCTCTGGCGGCCATGGACGAGATCGTCGCCGCTGCGCAGGGGACACCGCTGGCAGTCTGCCTGTCGCGACCGGTCGTTGCCGTCGGCGGGTTGGCTATCGCGCAGGCGGTGGCCGAAGCCCTCGTTGAACGCTACCCGGGTGCAATCGCCTACGTCCTCGGTTGTGGGATCGAAAATAGCGCCGAGTGGCATCGCGACCTGTCCAGAGCAATCCGCGGCGAAGACTCGGCACTCGCCCCGGATGTCCTCATCCCGCTATCGGCCGGCGCGACGCTAACGCTATTCAACACCCCCGACGACGACGCACTCGGCAGCTCGGACATTCTCGGTCGTCTGCCCGGCACCGACCGCTACTCGGCGGCGCTGGTAGCGCTAACTCGACCAGCCGACGAAGCGCTGGTCACTCACGCCCGTGAAGCGATCACGAACGTGGCGGCGTTGGCACTCGTCCTCGTTCAGCCCGAGCGAAGCATCGATCCAGCAGCACTGAGTGCATCGTTCAACGCCGTCGGTCTGAACTCGGCGCAGTTGCCTGAGGGATTCTCCAGCGTGACCGCTCCGGGCGTCGCAGCCGATGGCGACTGGATTCTGTCAACGGTTGGCACCGTCCCATACGCACGCACAACAACGAATGCGGCAATCGCGCTGGAGTTCGTCGGCACGAACGTGTTCGTCCAGGCGCTCACATCTCCGGATGGTGGAACCCTGTTGGCATGGATCGATCCGCCCGCTGACGATCCAACCGCCGCGCCGATCGCGCGCATTGACCTGGAGGACGATCAGGCATCTGACACGACCATCCAGATTGCGACCGGACTTCCCGGACAACGGCATCGCCTGATACTTGCAGCCGAGAATGCTGACGGGCAGAGTGTTTCAGTGTCCGGGGTCGTCGTGACCGGCCAGGCAGCTGCCGAGCCGATCGCCAATCTGGCGGCGACAGCGCTGCTCGTCATCGCAGTCCTGGCGCTTTCAGAGCGAGCGCTGGCCAACATCCGCTCAATCCGGGAGAACGAGCAGCAACGCCCCACTCGCGCAATCGGACACCCGCGTGTCTTTAAGCGCTAGCGATCTTCGATCGCAGGCTCGGGAGATCGTCATCGCGGCGGACGTCGTCGCTGTGATTGCGTTGTGTGGTGTGTTGAACGCGCCGCTGCCGATCGTTGCCTTGCTGTGGCTGATGATCGCGTTCGCGGCATTTGTATCGCCGGTAGCCGTTCTCGCTGCCACCGTCGTGACGCTGCCGTGGTTCTTCCATCCGATCGCGGTCGGAAGCGCGCAGTTCCCGGCGTCCGAACTCTTGCTCGCCGCTGCGGCCTCAGGACTCGGCGCGCAATACGCCATCGCGCTGATCTTCGGGACGCCTTCGATACGCAAAGCCGGACTCACCCGCATCCGTGACACGATCACGTCACGGTTGTTCGTGCTCATTACGGCGCTCACGGTGGTTGGCGTTCTCCTCGCCATACGGCCATTCGACATGGCGCATCGAGCTGATAGCCTGCGTGAATGGCGCTGGACGCTTGCCGGTCCGATGATCCTCGTTGGGGCACTGCTGCTGTCAGCCGGGCGATACCGCCGCCTGATCGCGTGGGCGTTTATCGTCGGGGCGCTCGCTGCCGCCGCCCAGGGGCTTGGCGACTACCTGATCGGCGGAGGCGTCCAGGTTGAAGGCGTCCGGCGTGTCGCCGGTCCATTCCCGCATCCCAATGCGCTGGCGCTGTATGTCGCGCGTACCGCGGTATTCGTGGCTGGCTGGTGGGTGCTGGACGCACGTATGCGTCGCGTGCTGCTTCCTGTCGGTCTCATCCTCGCTGCGGCTGCCGTGGCCACGCTTTCACGCGGAGCGCTGCTGGCGATTGGCATTGTCGGTCTGCTGATCCTGCTGCGCGCGCCGCGCATGTTGCGCGTCGGCGGCTATGCGCTCGGCGGAGTAACTACAGTCGCGCTCCTCGTCGTCGCGCGCGACCGGATGCTCGATCTCTTCTCAGGTGGCAGCGGTTCGCTACGGTTATCGATCTGGGAATCGGCACTCAATATGATTGTCGACCGGCCATTCCGGGGCTATGGCAACGATCAATTCCTCTATGCGTATCTGCCACGCTACATTGATCCGACTGCCTGGAGTGAGCGATTTACCGCGCACGCGCACAACTTCATCCTCGATTTCTGGATTCGTCTCGGTATAATCGGCGTCGCATTTGCGCTGCTCGCGGCCCTCGCGTGTACGATAGGTGCGGTGCGTGTGGCAGTTGCGACCGATCACGAAGATGCCATCGCGGGCGCAGCGCTGTTCGGACTGCTCGCTGTTGTCATCCACGGTCTGGTCGACAACGCGTATTTCACGCACGACCTGGCAATGTCAGCCTGGATCCTCGCCTGGCTCGCCTTTGGAGCACGGAGCGGCGGAGAACGAGAGGAACTCTTCCCGGATGCGCGTTCTGGTAGCTGGCGGAGCTGGATTCATCGGTTCTCACCTCGCAGAGGGCCTGCTCAATGACGGCCTTGACGTCGTCATCGTCGATAGTTTCATAACCGGACGGCGCATCAACCTGAGCACGTTCGCCGACCACCCTCGGCTGACCATTGTTGAGCAGGACATTGTCGAGCCGTTCAACATTGGCCACGTCGATCAGATATTCCACCTCGCCAGCCCTGCGAGCCCGGTTGGCTACATGCGCCATCCGATCGAGACGCACCTCGTCAACTCAGTCGGCACGCTCAATCTGCTGCGCATCGCCAAGAGCACTGGGGCCTCATTCCTGTACACCTCGACGAGCGAAGCCTATGGGAACCCAACTGTGCATCCGCAGACCGAAGACTATTTCGGCAACGTCAACCCGATCGGACCGCGCTCCTGCTACGACGAAAGCAAGCGATTCGGAGAGTCGATCACGATGGAGTTCGTCCGCCAGTGGGGTCTCGATGCGCGGATCGTGCGCATCTTCAACACCTACGGACCACGAACTGATCCCGAGGATGGGCGAGTCATCCCTAGCTTCATCTCGCTGGCTGAAGACCGCAAGCCGCTGGTGATTTTTGGCGATGGCTCCCAGACCAGATCTCTGTGTTACGTCTCTGATCTGGTTCGGGCATTGCGGCTGGCCATGGTGACTCCGGGCACGCAAGGCGAAGTCATCAACCTCGGCAACCCTGACGAACGGACTATTCTGGAGATCGCAACGATCATCAGTGAACGATGCGGTTCGGATGCCGGAATGCGCTTCGAGCCGGCGCGGCAGGACGATCCCGATCGCCGCCGGCCCGACATCTCGAAGGCAACCCGCTTGCTGGGCTGGCAGCCGGAGGTTGAGCTGGACGCGGGTCTCACCCAAACGATTGACTACTTCCGTACGGTGGAACGCATCGCGGGATAATGGCAACGTCTGCGGCCCGCGTCGCCCTGCCTGCGCCCGGAACGCGTCTGCCGCTCGTTGTCGGCGTTGCCACCGCGGCGACGGCACTCGCAAGCTCACTCATTTCGCCGCTGCTGATGCCGATCGTCGCCGCTATGGCGATCCTGGCCATTGTCCTCCTGCGCTATCCGTGGCTGAGCGTCGCTCTCCTGGTCGCCAGCGTCCCAGTTCAGCAGATCGGTGCCGTGTCAGGGCTAACCGCAACGCGCGTTGCTCTGCTCGTCGCTATTGCGTGCACCGCTGCATCACTTCTGGTTGCGCGTGAGTCGCTTCGCGGGACGCGGCTGGTCATTCCGTTTCTGACCCTACTGACGTGGATGGGATTTACAATCGCGATCGCGAATCACCCGGGTGCTGCAGCGGCGGAGCTCTTTCGCTGGTCGACGGCGCTCGTCGCGTTTGTGCTAGTGATGCACTTCCTGTTAACCGGAAGCCGCAACCGAATCCTCGGCTTTGTGGCTGCGATCGCAATCGCTGGCGCGTTAGAGTCGCTGGCCGGAACCGTGCTTGGTCTCATCGGGTTTGGCCCCGCGAGCTTCGCCGTTGCCGGCTCGATTTCGCGCGCGTACGGTTCCTTTGGCCGACCAAATTCATTTGCCGGATTCCTGGAGATGTCGCTGTTTCCGGCGCTGTGGCTGGCCGTCTACATGCTGTCGCAGGTGTGGACCGACCTTCGCGACTACCGTGTCGCGCGACTGCGCGGGTTTGCGACCAGCCGCGAACAGCGCAAGAAGCTACTCTGGTCGAGCGCGATCTTCGCGCTGTTGGGCGGGTCGGCTGCCGTCATGTTGCTCGGCGTGCTGATCAGCTTCTCACGCGGGGCGTGGCTCGGCGTTGCTGCAGGTCTCGCTGTATCGGGGCTTCTCGCGTTGCGCCATCGCGTCGTGCTCGTCATCGCAGCCGCGCCCATCGTCACACTCCTCGGGCTGCTGGTTCTGGCGTCCATCGCGCCAGCATCGCTCACCGACCGCCTGGCCTCAATTGCTGACGAAGCCCGACCGTTCAACGCCGCATCCATTCCGATCACGCCGGAGAACTTTGCGGTTGTCGAGCGAATGGCGCATTGGCAGGCCGGCTGGAACATGTTCGAGGATCACCCGTTAACCGGCGTTGGTATTGGCAACTTCAACGCCAGATATCCGGACTACTTCGTGCGGACGGAGTTCCGCTATTCGCAGGGTCACGCGCACAACTACTACATCCATACATTGGCAGAGACAGGCATGATCGGGCTGGTTCTCTATCTGACGCTTGCAGGCAGTTTCCTGATCCTCGCTGCGATGGTCGCAGTTCGATCCACTGATTTGATGGCACGGTTTGTGGCTATCGGAGCGGCAGGAACAATGACGGCGGTCTACGTACACAACGTGTTCGAGGACCTGCATGTTCTCAATCTTGGCATTCTGATTAGCTCTGCCTGGGCGTTGGCAGTCGTCGCGCATCGACTGTCGCGCGCGAGCGTGACAGACGTGGAATACTCGCCGGAATGACGTACGACGCATCCATCATTGAAGAGAACCAGCCGGTTTCGCTCAGCGTGTCCGGAGAAGCTGACCAGACGCACTCGCAGCCGCCATCGATTGGCGAGCGTCTGCGTTCGCCGCAAACCATCATTTCGTTCATCATCGCGTTTGCGCTGATCTACTTCATCTTCACCCAGCTCAATATCAACATCGCCGATGTCTGGTCGCAGATTCGCAATGCGAACCCGTTCTATCTCTTCCTCGGATTCGCGGCCTACTACGGCTCATTCCCATTCCGGGCGGCACGCTGGCGGCGGTTATTGAAGAACGCCGGTATCAGCGAAGAGACGGGCTACGCAATCCCGAATACCAAGGGATTGACCGAAATCTACGTCCTTGGCTGGTTTGCTAACTGCGTCGTGCCGGCCAAGCTCGGAGATGCCTACCGCGGTTATCTGCTCAAGAAGCACGCTGGACCGTCATTCAGCCGAACACTCGGCACGATCTTCGCCGAGCGACTGCTCGATGTCGTCGCGCTCGTTGTCATCATGATGCTGTCGGCGCTGTTCGTGTTCCACGGCAGCGTGCCTTCGTCGTTGCGACCCTGGTTTGTCGTAGGTGCGGTGCTGGTTGTCATCGGCATCGGCGGGCTGATCGCATTGATGACGGCAAGCCATCACCTGCAACGGCTGGTGCCGCAGCGCTTCCGGCAGAACTACATCACCCTGGCCGATGGCATCGTTACGTCGTTTTCGCGCTCCGGTTTCGTGGCCATCGCCTCACTGACCGTTTTCGTCTGGCTGCTTGAAGGCGTGCGCGTGTATTTTGGTGCGCAGGCGATCGGGGTGGATCTCTCCATCTCGGCCGCCCTCTTTGTCGCCCTGCTCGCCAGCCTGCTGACGACCGTTCCGTTCACACCGGCCGGCATGGGCTTTGTCGAGGGCGGGACTGTTCTCGCTGTTAAGCTCTTCGGTGTCACTGCCGCCCAGGCAACCGCTGTCGCCATCATTGATCGCACAATCGCCAGTTATAGTGTTGTGATCATTGGTGGGCTGCTGTACTTCATCACCAAGCGCAAGTAGCTGCGATGCGAATCGCCTACGACGCAACCGCTGCCGCTACCCAGATTGCCGGCGTCGGTCGCTATGCCCGCGAGCTACTTCGTGAGCTGGTCACGCTCGAGCCATCCGACAGTTTCCAGGTCGTGTGTGCTGCCGACCGCTCCCAAGGCAACGAGTTGCTCGATTCACTCCCTCCCGGCGCTGCGCGGACTGTTCGCATGATCCCGGGCGGCTATCGCTGGTCGACCGTTTTTTGGCAACGCCTCCGTATGCCGCTTCCAGTTGATGTCCTGATCAACAACGTCGATGTCTTTCACGCCACTGACTTCGTCGCGCCACCGACCCGGATGCCGCTGGTCACGACGGTTCACGATCTTTCGTTCCTCCGCGTACCTGAATTCGGCGACGAACGACTGGTGCGCTACCTGACCAACACGGTTCCGCGGACACTGGCGCGAAGTGCTCAGATCATTGCCGTATCCGCGTCAGTGGCTGTCGAGATCGCTGAGTCATATCCCGATGTGCGCGAGCGGGTCGTCGCGATACCGAACGGCGTCCGATTGCCGACCGGGCCGATGGTTCGCACCGTTCCAGACGAACCCGTCGTGCTGATTGTCGGAACCGTTGAGCCTCGCAAGAATCATCTCGCGCTGATAGCGGCGATGGACGAGGTGCGGACGCACGTGCCCGAAGCGAAGCTGGTCGTCGTCGGACGCGCTGGCTGGAAGTCAGATCGCATCGTCGAGGCAATTTGCGCCGCGGAACAGCAGGGCTGGGCTACCTGGCTTGATTCAGCTACTGATGACCAGCTTGAGGACGCTTTCGCCCGCGCATCGGTGTTCGCCTACCCCTCCTGGTACGAGGGCTTTGGTTTGCCGGTGCTTGAGGCCATGGCGCGTGGCGTCCCGGTCGTAGCTGGCGACATCCCCGTCTTGCGCGAGGTCGGAGGTGACGCTGCGTCCTACGCCAGCCCTGCGAACCCATCTGAGATTGCCGACCGTATCACGACACTGCTTCAGGGCACAGCTGACCGCGAAGAGTTCGGATCGCGCGGGCTCTCGCAAGCAGCAGGCTATAGTTGGCGACGGACCGCAGAGGCGACACGGCGAGTCTACGCACGAGCAATCGAAATGAGCTAATGGCCGAACGCGACTCTCCCCCCACGACACAACCCGACGACAGCGCGCAGGATCAGGGATTCTGGGACCGGCACGCGAAATTGTCGATCCTCCTGATCGCTGGTGTATTTTATGTCGTGTTGCTCGGGATGTGCTTCGTTGTGTTTGCCTGGCTCTGGCTTCGCGCATAGACCATGGCAGAGTTGCTCACGAATCCAACGATCATCGTCTGCGGCGTCATCGTCTCATTCGTGGCCCTCATCGTCGGCGGCTGGAGCGTCACGATAGCCCCCGGCGCAACAGCGAAACGCGACGAGGATGCCGTCCGACGAATCGCCCGCAACAGCGCCGTCCCAATCGCATCGCAGCTCGTCGTCCGTTTCGTCGATCTGGCTGTCGCCATTGTGATCCTGCGCCTGCTCGGCCCGGTCGGCAACGGTCGCTACGCCGTAGCCGTGATTGTCTGGCTCTATGTCAAGACGATCTCCGACTTCGGCTTGAGCCTGCTCGCGACGCGTGACGTCGCCCGCGACCCAACCCTCGCCGGGCGCATCACCGGCTCGACGACACTGCTCCGGATCGCGGTTCTGGCAGCCGCGACGATCCCCGCCGGTGGCTACCTGCTGCTTGGATACCAGCGCGGCGATCTCGCAGGCGATTCGGTCACCGCCGCGTTGCTGCTCCTCGCGTCGATCATTCCGAGCAGCTTCACCGAGGCGGTCAATTCAGTCCTGAACGGCCTCGAACGCATGACCGTCGCCGCCTGGCTCAACGTGACGGTGAGTGTGTCGAAGGCACCGCTTGTCGTCCTCCTTGCCGCCTCCCACCTTGAGGTGGTTGGCGTCGCAGTGGCCGCGCTGATCGCCTCGTCAGCGTCTGCCGTACTCTATGCACGGGCGTACCGGATGATCGTTCGCGATCGCATCATCTGGTCGCTCGATCGCCACACTGCCGTCAGGCTGGCCCGCGAGAGTTGGCCGCTCCTGGCCGGAGCACTCCTCGTCAACCTGTTCTTTCGCGTAGACGTCTTCCTCGTCCAGTCTTTTCAGGGCGACCGCGAGCTTGGCCTCTATGACGCGGCCTACAAGCTGATCAACCTGGTGACGATCATTCCGGCCTACGTGACGCTGGCCATGTTCCCGGCGCTCGCTGTTCGTGGCGGTGACATGGCGCAGCTCCGCCGCGTGCAGCGCCTGGCGGTGCATTTGCTGGTCTGGCTGGCGTGGGGCATCGTGGCGGTCGTCGTCGGGGGTGCAGAGCTGGCGATCCACGTGCTTGCTGGTCGCGATTATCTGCCCGAGGCGTCGACGCTGCTCCAGATTCTCATCCTGTTCGCCCCGCTCTCGTTCCTGAACGGCATCGTCCAGTACGTGCTGGTGGCGATGAACGAGCAACGTCGGATCGTGCCGGTGTTCGGGCTGGCAGTGGCGTTCAACCTTGGTCTCAATCTGCTCCTGATCCCGACTCACGGTGCACGCGGCGCAGCCATCGTCACTGTCGCCACCGAGCTGGTCATCTTCGGCACGTTCTTCGTTGCAACACACCGAACTGCCCTGCCCCTGCGGTTCGACGACCTCCGCCCGCTGTGGAAACCAACGGTCGCGGGTGTCCTTGCTGGAGCGGTCAGCTACGAAACGGCGGCCGAAGCGGGCCCCTTCTTTGGGGCGATTGCCGGGGGGGCCGTGTTTCTAACACTCACTCTGGTGACGCGTGTATTCGGCCCAGAAGAACGCCAGATCCTACTTCGTGCAGTCGGACGCGGGCGTACGGACGTCGTTGCCGAAACCCCACCCACGCAGGCCGGCTCGCCTTGACACCCAATCGACGGCCAGTGTATCCTTCGGGCGCTGTGGAGGCGTGGTGTAGTGGCCTAACATGCAGCCCTGTCAAGGCTGAGATCGCGGGTTCGAATCCCGTCGCTTCCGCCAAGAACACACACGAGACGAGTCGTGTGGAATAACAAAGATTTGGGACGGCTGAGGCATTTCTGCCTCAGCCTTTCTGTTGTCATGCAGTTGCGCGTGCGCTATGCGCAATCCGAATGCACCACACCCGATGAGTTCGGGTTAAATCCGGAGACGGCAGCGGATAAAGAAGTCGTCTGACTCATGAACGGACGCACTGTCCCTATGTCGCCGGGTCGATGCTAGCTCGTGGGCGAGCCTTGTTTTGGCCCTGCGACATCACGACGATTGGCAGGAGCGCGACAGCGGCCAGCGTTCCGCCAAAGATCGACAGCGCGGCGTAGCTGGTCGTCGCGACCATGACGCCGCTCATGACGCCAGCGCCAGCGCCGGACAGCGACACGATCACGTCTATCGAGCCCTGAATCGAGGCGCGCTGGCCGAGCGGTGTCGAGTCCGTGATCATGGCTGTGCCGGCGACGAACCCGAGGTTCCAACCCAGGCCAAGCAGACCGAGCGCAATTGCCAGGGTAGCGACAGAATCAGTCGGCGCGAACGCTGCGACAACGCCGGACAGCGGCAGAATCATCGCCGCCGCAATAATGATCGGCGTTCTACCTAGCCGGTCTAGCAGAAAGCCACTCAGCGGCGATGGCAAATACATCCCAGCAATGTGGACGGCGATGACAAGACCGGTCGCGCTCAATCCATGATGGTGGTCGCGCATGTGGATCGGCGTCATCGTCATGATCGCGACCATGACGATCTGGGTAGCGACCATGACCGCAGCACCCATGGTGAGCCCGCGACGATCGACTCGTCCCATGGACGCGACCGACGACGCTTCACGAGGTGAAACGATGGATTCAAACTTCGGCGCAGACAGCAACGGGTCCGGACGCAGGTAGAGCATCAGGATTCCAGCGGCGATGGAGTAGGCGACGATCGACAACAGGAATGGGCCGGCCAGCTCTGGGATGTTCATCGTTGCGCCAAGATCGCCAAGCGGGCCACTGAGGTTTGGCCCAGCGACAGCGCCAAACGTTGTCGCGACGAGGATGGTGCTGACCGCCTGACCGCGACGCTCGGGACGCGCGAGGTCGGTGCCGGCATACCGTGCCTGCAAGTTCGTCGACATCCCGGAACCGTAGACAATGAGCGATAGGAACAGCAGCAGGATGCTGTCTGACACCGCAGCGAGGATGATGCCCAGGCCACCAATTGCGCCCGCGACATACCCAGCGCTCAAGCCAATCCGCCGACCCGAACGCTGCGACAAGCGACCGATGCCATAGGATGCGATGGCTGCCCCAAGTGTGAAGAATGCGCTGGGCAATCCAGCCAGCCCGGTCGACCCAAGCATGTCTTCGGCAAGGAGCGCGCTGACGGTGACGCCAGCAGCGAGGCCCAGACCGGCAAATATCTGCGACGCCGCGACCACCGTGAGTGTGCGCTTGTAGATGCGCTGGAGTTCGTGAATTACTGATTCACCGGGTTCGCTTGAGGATTCGATCGTCATCGTTGCTCCAAATCAGCACGAAGCAAGACAGTCAAATAACAACGGTTTCAACGAGACTTCACACAGCTCGTCTATCCAGAGAAAAACGCCGAGGGTCGCAATTCATTCCCGCGCCCGTATCTCCTGCGTGGTGCTAGCTTACAGCGGCCATGCTTCGTTGCGGTAGGCAGCGTCCCAGAACATCCACTCGTATCGGCTTGTCGTCAGGAAATGCTGGCGGAGTCGTTCCCTTCGGGAATCGGGCAAGTCGGCAACCGCGTCGTCGAGCATCGCAATCACCGTCTGTACCGGCCCGGCAAACTCGTCGGACGCGTACATTGCGATCCAGCGACTATACAGCTCATTCGGCGAGCCCGATTGCTCAAGCAGCTTGCCGACTTCCCAATAGATCCAGTAACAGGGGAGCAACGCTGTCAGCGCCTCCTCGAACGTGCCGCTCCAGGCGACGCGCACCAGATACGACGTGTAAGCGAGGCAGGTTGGGGACGGTGGTGTCGCATAGACGTCGGCTTCGGAGAGGCCCCAGCCGGCGAAGAAGCCTTCATGCAGCGAGCGCTCGCCAACGAGCATGAACCGTGCGTGCTCTGCAAGCGTCTCCGCCCACGCATCTCGGGGAGCTTTCGCGGCCGTGGCGGCGATGCTACGCGCAAAGTCCTGCAGGTAGATGGCGTCCTGAATCGCATATTGGCGAAACGTCTCGTCGTCAAGCGTCCCGTCCGTGAGGCCTGCAACGAATGGGTGCGCAACAATCGCAGCGTAAATTGAGTCGATCGACGCCCATAGCTCGCTGGTGAATCGTTGAGCCACAGAAGCTATCTCCATCGTTTAGTGGAATGTCGGGAATCACACCGGATCAGACGATTAAGGTCGCGCGAGTTGGTAAGCCCAACAAGCGAACAGTCACCGTAACAAACCGCACGCGAACAGGGCAACACTTGAGACATGTTTTCGTGTCCGGTCTGACGCATGCGTCAGACCGGACACTGAGTCATTCGCGGTGGTTTCGTTACGCGCCGATCGGCGGCAGCTTGGCGTCAGCAATCGCCTTGTTCAGCGCTGCCACATCGTCTGTCAGCGCCCGACGAAGATCGGCTGTCGTCGACTCCAGCTGATCCGCAAGCATGGCGAACACTTCGGTCGCGCCCTGGGTCGGTCGGTCGTCCGACTCATCCGCCATGGAGCTCAGGGCCACCAGTTTCTCGCGGATCGCCGATGCGCCGGGCCGCGGCTTGTCGGCATTGACGTTCTGCAGCATAGCTTCGATGTCATCGAGCCGCTCTTTCAGCGTCGTCGCCTGCTCGTGAACAGTTTCGTTGCCGTCGGTGCGATCGAGCCACGACGCCACCTGCGAACGCACGCCGCGCAGCTGGTCAAGCGACTCGTGGATATGCGAGACCTCGTCGCGGATAGACGTCTTCAGCTCATACTGCGCCTTCAAGGCAGCGAGGTCAGCGTCAATACGCGGGTCGGCGGCCACGTTGAATGTAACCGTCTCGACTGTGTCCCCGACCGTCAGTCGCGCCGAGAAACTGCCGGGGGCGACGCGCGGAGCGAGCGCTGCGTCCATCATCGCCGCGAACCCTGCTGCTGGACCACCACTCTTCATCGCAACGGGTCGCTCACCGCGCAGATCCCAGATCAGGCGATGCGTGCCCGGCTCGGGAATGAGGTGCGGCTTGTCGTCCGTGGAGCTTGAGTAGGTTCGGAGAACGTTCCCGTCGCTATCAAGAATCTCCAGCGACACGTCGCCTTCGGGCTTGTTCTTCAGGTAGTAATGGATGTAGACGCCTTCCTCCGGGTTCGTGCCGGCATCCAGGAACGTCTCTTCCGGTGCACCGCTCGGTGACTCAGTTGCCAAATAGGCGACGGTCACTGGACCAGTCATCTTGTAGTTTGTTGCGCCCGGAGTGCGACCAAACGCACGACCGTAGACGCGAATCCGCGTGGTATCACGCGGCGTGAACAGGACGGCGTCGCGAGCTTCCATGCCTGCTTCGACCTGATAGAGCGGCGAAAGATCGTCCAGCGCCCAGAATGCGCGACCGTGCGTCGCCGCGATCAGGTCGCTGTTTTTGATCGTCAGATCATAAACCGGCACAACCGGAAGATTGGACTGGAACGGCTGCCAGCTATCGCCGCCATCGAAGGAAATGTACAGACCCACCTCGGTGCCGCAGTACAGTAGATCCTTGCGGTTCGGGTCTTCCCGAACGACACGGGTGAAGTCGTCGACCGGGATGCCGTTAGTGACGAGCTTCCAGGATTCGCCGTAGTCCGTCGTCTTGTAGATGTACGGGGCGACGTCGTCGACCTTGTAGCGCGTCGCAGTAACGTAGGCCGTACCTGCGTCGTGTGGTGACGCCTCGATGATCGAGATCATCGCCGGTTGCGGCAGGTCACCGGGCGTCACGTTGTTCCAGTTCTTGCCGCCATCGCGCGAGATGTGGACGAGTCCATCGTCGGAGCCGGTCCAGATGACGCCGGCCTCCTGCGGGGACTCCGCCAGGGCGAAGATCGTGCAGTGAATTTCAGCGCCCGAGTTATCGTGCGTGATCGGTCCACCCGACGGGCCAAGCAGCTCAGGGTTGTTGGTTGTCAGGTCCGGACTGATGACTTCCCAGGTCTCACCTTCGTCCGTCGATTTGTGGACGTGGTTGGAGCACGCGTACAGCACGCTCGGATCATTCGGTGAGAAGTGGATTGGGAATGTCCACTGGAACCGGTACTTCAGGTCCTCTGCTCCGGCACCGAACCCGTGGATCTCCGGCCAGACTGTCACGTTGCGCTTGTGACCGCTCACTGGATTCCAGGCAATCAGGCGACCGTGGCCGAGACCGGTGCCGATGCCACCACCGAACACGCGATGCGGTGGATTCGGGCTCACTGCGATGTAGCCAGACTCGCCACCGCCCGGCTCGACGTAGTCGCTCCAGGTGATGGCACCCTCATGGCCGATGCTCGGCACACGCATCGCCCAGTTATCCTGCTGCGATCCGTAGATGTTGTATGGCGTCTCGTTGTCGGTGGTGACATGATAGAACTGCGCCGTTGGCTGATTGAGAATCGTCGACCAGTGCTGCCCGCCGTCGAAGCTGACGCAGGCACCGCCGTCATTACCCTCGATCAACCGGCTGGAATCGTTCGGGTCGATCCACAGGCCGTGATTGTCACCGTGTGGCGTTGTTATCTGCTCGAACGTCTTACCGCCGTCCGTCGACTTCCAGCAGTTCAGGTTCAGAACCCAAACGGTGTTTTCGTCAGACGGGTCGGCGAAGATGTGCATGTAGTACCACGGTCGGCGTCGAAGGTCGACGTTGTCCGTCAGCTTCGTCCATGTGTTGCCGTAGTCGTCAGAGCGGAACAGACCACCGTTTTCGGCCTCGATCAACGCCCAGACGCGGCCCGCTTTGGCTGGTGACACGGACACACCGATCTTGCCGATAATGTCATCCTCGGGCATCCCCGGAAACCGCGTAACGTCTTCCCAGGTATCCCCGCCATCCATCGACCGCCAGAGACCACTATCCTCGCCGCCGCTCACCATCGTGTGTGGATACCGCTGCGCCTGCCACATCGCCGCGAAGATGACGCGCGGGTTCGATGCGTCCAGCGAAATGTCATGACACCCAGCGCGGTCGCTCTTGTAGAGAATCTTCTCCCAGGACGCGCCGCCGTCCTTCGATCGATAAACACCGCGTTCCTCGTTCGGGCCCCAGGTATGACCGAGCGCAGCAACGTACACGAGATCGGCGTTCGTTGGATGCACCTCAATGTCGCCGATGTGCCGCGTGTCCTTCAGGCCCAAATTCGTCCAGGTGTGGCCGTTGTCGGTGGACTTGTAGACGCCATCACCGTGCGAGACATTGCTACGAATTTCGGTCTCGCCGGTGCCGACGTAGATCACATTTGGGTCGGCGACTGGAACGTTGATTGAGCCAACCGCCGCCGTCTTGAAGAATCCGTCCGAGATGTTCTGCCAATGTGAGCCGCCATTTGTCGTTTTCCAGACCCCTCCGGCGCAGGCCCCGAAATAGAACGTGCCTGGTTCGTTTGGATGCCCTGCGACCGCGACTACGCGACCGCCGCGATGCGGCCCGACTTCGCGCCAGCGAAGAGACTGAATCAGCTTCTCATTCATTCTTGCCCCTCAAATCTCCAAGTCAGCCGGTGAATCTGCGTTCCGTGCAGCCCGACGAGGCAATTGTCCATAGATAGATGCTTTGGTCAATTCATCGCTCCGCGATGCGTTTTGCGCGATTTGCCTGGCAGTGGCGGTAAACTCAGTGTGGTGCAACGATTCGTTGTGATCCGAAGAACAGGCAGGCAATGTCAACTCCAACACACGAGACTCCTCGCGTCATGTTGCTGATGTCACCCAAGACATATCGCGCGGGAGCGTTCCTGTCCGCAGCCGAAACCCTTGGCATTGACGTGATCTCCGTCGTTGACATGCCCCAGGCGCTGCGCGAGTACTGGCATGCGGAACTGGCAGTCAGCTTCGCCAACATCGAGCAAGCGTTCCCGGATGTCGTTCGGCTCGCTCGCGAAAAGCATGTCGATGCGCTGCTGTCGGTCGACGACGCCGCAACGGAGCTCGCAGCGCTGGGTGCGCGCGAGCTCGGCTTCTCGCACAATTCGCCACAGGCGGCCATTGCAGCTCGCGACAAGCTCGTGATGCGCGACATGCTCGCCGCCGCCGGCGTGAAGTGTCCGTGGTACCGGGTATTCTCGGCAGACACTGATCCGTACGTGATCGCCGATTCTGTGCCCTTTCCGTGCGTTATCAAGCCGCTCCGTCTATCAGGTAGCCGTGGCGTCATTCGAGCAGATAACCCGGACGAGCTGGCTAAGGCGTTTGCGCGGACGATTGCGATCACCGCCGACGACACCGGGGACGACGAGGAAATTGAGGTACTGATCGAGGAGTACATCCCTGGCGTTGAAGTCGCGCTCGAGGGTCTGATTACCGACGGTGAATTGCACGTCCTCGCGCTCTTCGACAAGCCCGATCCGCTGGTCGGTCCATTCTTCGAAGAGACGATCTACGTCACACCCTCCCGGCTATCGGCAAGCGAGCAAGCGCTTATCCGCAGTGAGACGGTTGCGGCTGCTGCTGCGCTCGGCCTGCGCCACGGCCCGATCCACGCTGAGCTGCGTATCAATGAGGTTGGCGCATGGCTCGTCGAGATCGCCGGTCGATCGATCGGCGGACTGTGTTCGACCATTCTGTCGTTCGGCGCGGGCATGAGCCTGGAAGAGATCATCCTGCGTCATGCCGTTGGAATGACTATTCCGTCGATGGACCGGGTCGGAGGGGCTGTCGGCGTCATGATGATCCCGATTCCGGCGAAGGGCGTGCTGCGCGCGGTCGACGACGTCGATGCCGCAACAGCGATACCCGGCGTCACCGGCATAGAAATCACGGCTCCGCTAAACTACCCGATTGAGCCATTACCGGAGGGCGCAAGCTATCTGGGATTCATCTTTGCAAAGGGAGAGTCACCGGCAGCCGTTGAGGCAACGCTGCGCGAAGCGCACGAGCGCCTGCGGATACAGATTGACGCAGTCGTGTCGATGTCCTCGCCAGCGGCGAGGAGGTGAGGCTGGCTGCTATTTCTTGCGGGGTGCGCCGCCCTTGGCCGGTGCACCAGCGCCCGGTGCGACCCAGCCGTCTGGCAACTGCGCATCGGCACCGAAGAAGAACTCTTCCATCTCCTTGCGCAGCAGCTTGCGGGTATCAGGATCGGCAGGGTACAAGCCATAATGATTGATCATGATCGTCGCGTGCTGGGTCCAGAGACGATATGCCTCTTCTGACACGTTCTCAAAGATTCGCAACCCCAGCGGGCCGGGAAATGGTGGGGCCTCAAGACCCGGAAGCTCTCGACCAAGCTTCACACACATCACCATTCGAGGCATCTGTTCCTCCAAGCCAGCTCGGGATACCGCAATCATCGAATCGCGGCTGCGACCAGTCCGCATCATCGCTAACTCTATCACTCAATGATGATCTTGCTCACGCTCCGCGAATGATTATGTTCGGCATGCACTGCGTGTTCACGCACGGGGTTCTGGCAGCCAGCGTGGCTGCAGGAATAGCGCCAATTGCGCTTCTGACCTCCGGGCCGCCAGGGATCGACGCGCCGATCGAACGCGTGCGACCGCTGACATCAATACCAACTGTTGGTACCACCGAGCCAATCCCGTCGGTCCGAACGTTCTGGATCGACAAGCCTGGATCAGCAAGCACATTGCAGCTTATTAGGTCGCTCGAACCGGACGTGATCGCTGTCGCCTGTTTCCCACATCGTATCCCTCACCGAACGGTGAGGCTCGCACGCTTCGGCGGCCTGAACGTCCATCCCAGCCCCCTCCCGGTCGGGCGCGGCCCAGATCCGTTGTTCTGGACCTTTCGTCGAGGCGATGGCAATGCTGCAGTATCGATACATGCCCTCACCGGCGAGTTCGATGCTGGTGCAATCTACGCCCAGCAGCCCCTCACGTATCAGCCTGGAATCCGTGAGAACGAACTGGATGCCAATCTGGCGCAGGTCGGCGGAACGCTGCTCGCCGATGTCATCACACACTTGATGAATGGCACAGCTCAGCCATCCGTGCAGGATGATGAATACGCCACTTACGAGCCGCTACCACGCGCCGACGACTATGTCGTCTCCAACACCGAACCAGTCGAGCGAGCGTACACGTTCATCCGCGGCATCGCCGGACGTGGCTACGCGATCACGATCAGGACGGATCGCGGCAGCGAGACCGTCAGCGATGCGCTCGCTTATGATTGCCGCACTGACTCAAACCGCGAAGCAGTGACCGGCGAAGACTGGATTCAGTTCGCTGACGGCTGGCTCCGCGTGCTCCGATGACGCAGCCAGATACGGCGAGACAGCAAGTTTCAGATAACCTGCGGAGGATTGAGTGAACGACACACGCGATCGAAGCCACGCCGAAGCTCTTGACGAGCACGATCCCCTCGCCGCATTTCGCGAGCGATTCTACGTCCAGCCCGGCCAGATCTACATGGACGGCAATTCGCTCGGCTTGTTGTCACGCGACGCGGAAGCAGCTGTAATCAATGCGCTCGACGAATGGAAGACACTCGGAATCAATGGCTGGATGTCGGCCCAACCGCCGTGGCTGACACTCGGCGAAGAGCTCGGACGCCGCCAGGCAGCCATGTTCGGCGCTGAACCGGACGAGATCGTTGTGACCGGGTCAATCACAAACAACATCCATGCGCTCGTCGCGAGCTTCTATCAACCCACACATGAACGCCGCAAGATCGTCGCGACCTCGCTCGACTTCCCGTCGGATATTTATGCCCTGCAAGCCCACATTCGCCTGCACGGCGGCGATGAGCAGGCAGACCTCGCCCTGGTTCCCAGTCGCGACGGTCGGACGATCGACGAAGACGACGTCATCGCGGCCCTGCAGCCGGACGTCGCGCTGGCTCTGCTGCCCAGCGTCCTGTATCGCAGCGGGCAGCTACTCGACATGGAACGCGTGACTGCAGCAGCGCGCGAGCGCGGCATTCCACTGGGCTGGGACTGCGCCCATTCAGCCGGCATCGTCCCGCACAAGCTCTCAGCCTGGGGCGTCGATTTCGCCATGTGGTGCAACTATAAATATCTGAATGCTGGCCCTGGAAGTGTCGGTTCGCTCTACGTCAATCAGCGTCACTTCGATCGACTGCCCGCCCTGCCTGGCTGGTGGGGCTACCAGCGTCAGCGCCAGTTCGACATGCTCTTCGACTTCGAAGCGGCTGACGGTGCGGCCGGCTGGCAGATCAGCACCATCGGCGTACTCAGCGCGGCTCCGCTGATCGGTGCACTCGACATTCACAACGAAGCGGGTATCGAGCGCATCCGAACGAAGTCACTGGCACTCACCGGGTATCTGATGGACCTGATGCGATCACGCGGCATGCTCGGAGAAGCGACCGGGTACGCCATCGGCACGCCAGACCCGTCAATGGGACGGGGCGGACACGTTGCGCTCGAGCATCCTGAAGCGACGAAGATCATCAAGGCGCTGAAAGCACGCGGCGTTACACCCGACTTCCGGCCACCGAATGTGATTCGCCTCGCGCCCATCCCACTGTACACGTCATTTGTCGATGTCTGGGAGACCGTTCGCCATCTGGAGGAAATCGTATCGACCGGAGAATTCAAGCAGTATGAGGACGGGCGCGACCTGGTCGCCTGATCTGCCGCCTCGACCCGTCTAGTACAATCGCGGACGGCTTGGCGGGGGCGGGCCGAGATGGACATCGACATGGAGCGTTCTCATGCGGCTCGCGAGCGAGATAGAACTCGAGCACGTCGGACAACGCATCCTGTTCAGACTTCCGGTTGCGATCTGGTCGATGCTCCTGACCGCGTTCGCGATGAGCCTCGGCTTCTTCATGCTCATTCCCCTCGTCTCGGTCTACTACACCGAGTCGCTCGGATTCACCGCAGCGATGGTTGGTCTGGCGCTCGCTGTACGTCAGTTTTCCCAGCAGGGGTTGATGCTCGTTACCGGCACGCTCGCCGAGCGCGTTGGGTATCGACCAGTGCTGGCAATTGGCATGATGATCCGCTCAACCGGGTTTGTCATGTTCGTCGTGGCTAGCGACCTGCCGCGCTTGCTGGTCGCTTCGTTCATTGCAGCGTTGGGTGGCGCATTCTTCGAGGTGAGCGCGCGGGCGCTGATGGCGACGCTGGTGCCGCCCGAGAACCGCACGCAAGGATTCGCGATGTGGTCGCTGGCGTCGAATGTCGGCCTGGCGCTCGGCCCGGTCATCGGCTCATTGCTCATCAAGACCAGCTTTTCGGCGGTCTGTCTTGCCGCGTCGGTCATGTACGTCTTCGGAGCGGTGAGCACGCTGTTGCTCATTCCTTCCGGCAACAGGTCACGAGTCGGCGTCGTTCGGCCACCGGGTCTCGTCAAGACGATCGGCGTGGTGGCTGCTGACCGCACATTCGTCATCTTCTGTGCGATCATGAGTGGTTACTACTTGCTGAATACCCAGCTCTACATCACCGTCCCACTCGAAACGCAGCGCCTGACTGGATCGACGAGCAAGCTCGGGATCATCTATCTGGTCAATTCGCTCGTCGCGATCAGCCTGCAATTCCCGCTGATCAAGCTGGCGTCGAAGCGCCTCGGCTCGCTACAGATCATCGTCACGGGAGTGGCGGTTCTTGGTGTTGCGCTCTGCGGGATTGGGCTCGGCGCAGGGTTCCCGATGGTCATCGCAAGCGTCGCGCTGATCGCCGTCTCGCGGGTGTTGGTTGAGCCAGTCGTCAACACGAGCGTCGCCGGCATCGCCGCCAAGGGTGGTGACGGTATGCTGGCCAGCTACTTTGGCTTCGCGGCGCTTTCAATCGCCATTGGCGGATCGGTTGGGCAACTGCTTGGCGGCTGGCTCTACGATCTTGCCGGCGACCTCAGTCGCCCATCGCTGCCATGGTTCGTGTTCGGTGCAATTGGCGCAGTCGTCACTGTGTCGCTCGCCGTCTACGCACGGTCTGCCGGCGCGACGCGTCTTGAGATCGCTGAGCCCGCCACCGCGTAAACGCAGCTATTCGCCAGCGACGCTGAGGCGGAAGATGCGGCCACCCGAATCGTCGGAGATCAGCACGCTGCCGTCCGGTATTTGCAGTACATCGACTGGCCGCCCCCAGGCGTCACCGTCATCGAGTAGAAAGCCGCTGACCAGATCGGTCACTTCGCCTGTCGGCGATCCATCTTTGAAGACAACGCGCACGACCTTGTAGCCGGTCGGTTCGCTGCGGTTCCACGAACCGTGGAACGCAATGAGCGCATCGCCATCAAGAGACCCGTCGAGCGCATGTGCATCGAGGAAGGTCAGTCCGAGCGGGGCCGAATGCGCCTGCATTTCGACCGCTGGAGGGACAGCGTTCTGGCAGCCCGCATCACCACCAAAGTCCGGGTCGACGATGTCACCGGCGTGACAACGCGGCCAGCCGAAATCCGCGCCGTCCGTTATCAGGTTGAGTGTTTCAGGCGGCACGTCATCACCCAGCATGTCGCGGCCATTGTTCGTCGCCCAAAGCTGGCCGCCGGCGTCAAACGCCAGGCCAACTGCATTGCGCAGTCCAACAGCGACGATCTCACCGCCAGTGCCGTCCGCGTTGTAGCGACTGACCGTCGCGCGAATCGCCTCGTCCTCCCAGCATACATTGCAAGACGAACCAACGGCCAGGTACAGCATCCCATCCGGTCCGAAGACAATCGTGCGCGACCAGTGGCCACCGGTCGGCAAGTCGGCAATCACAACCTTAGGCTGCTCGTAGAGACCATCGCCGTCATCATCGCTGACTCGGACGATCTGGTCAGTTTCGGCCACATAGAGATAGCCATCATGAAAGGCGATGCTGTGCGGCGCATTCAGGCGGTTCAGCACGACTTCCGGCGTATCAGCCACGCCATCCGAATCCGCATCGACGAGCCGCACCACGCGCCCACCAGCGCGGTCGGCAACATACACAACTCCGGCACCGTCCAGTGCCATGAAACGCGGCGCGCCCAGTCCTTCAGCAAACACTGACAGCATGAGGCCAGCGGGTACGTTGACATGATGACCGAGTATCTCGTTGGGAGTTGGGCTAGCAGATGGTGTTGAGGATGGCCGTTCCTGATCGCGGCCCGCCGAACATGCCGCAATGACTGCGGCGATGCACAGCAGGACCACGAAGCGACGTATCATCTGCCGGCTGGTTCTGTGGTGTGGAACGTGTTGGTCTGGAGAATGGATTCATCCTCGTAGGCCGAGCGCCTCAGCACACAAATGAATGGTAGATTGCGATGCAGCTCGCGGTGATCCAGTCCGTACCCAACGACATACTCATTGGGAATATCGAATCCCACATATCGTAGATCAACCGGGACGATCCGTCGTTCCGACTTGTCGAGCAAGGCGCAGACATCGAGGCTGGCCGGTTCTTGCGAGCGCAAGTACTCCAACACGAAGTCCATCGTGAAGCCAGTGTTGACGATGTCTTCGATCAACAAGACATGTCGCCCGCGAATATCAATGTCCAGCGATCGGTCGAAGTGAATGCCCTCCGGCGAGTCGTCCGGCAAGGCGACCGACAGGTAATCGATGACCAGCGGTCGGGTGATCGCTCGCGCCAGGTCGGCCAGAAAGAACGTCACACCTTTCAGCAATCCGACGAGGACGAGCGATTCACCAGCGTAGTCAGCCGAGATCTGCGCGCCGAGCTCCTGAACGCGCCGCTGTATCTCCGACTGCGAGAGCAGGACGCGCTCGATTTCGTCTTCTGACAGCGACGTGATGTCGACCGCACCGTAGCCGAATCGCGCCAGCAGCTCGTGAAAACCCTTGCGGTTGAGCAGCACAACGTTGGTCGATGGGTAGAGTTCCTTCAATCGCCGAATCTTGCGGTTCTTCCGCGTCACCAGCGACTGCTTCATAGTGGTCAGCTCGACAAACAGATCCTGCTCGGGAAGGTAGAAGTCGGGGGTGAACATCTGGGCGACCCGCCCATTGCGCCAGCGGAGGGCAAACGACTTTGGTTCGTATTGCCAACGAATCCGGTAGAAGTCCAGAAACGCAGCGAAGTCAGCTTCGGCAGGGTGGACAAACGGGGCGAGGTCATCCGGATCATTCGTGTGTTCGCCGTCTACCTGCTCAATATCGTCCTGGTGCTCATCATCGGTCAATGACTCGGTCCCAATCCTTCGGCTCCGACAGGTACGTGTGGGATCAGCGGCGCTGTTCGTCGATTGACCATCTGGAAAATTGGAGCAGTGACGGTCAGCCAGCGTCCTGAGTACACGTACGCGTAGGTTGCGATCGCCGCGCCGATCAGCGTGTCGATCACGTAATGCTCACCAGTGTAGACCAGTGAGAAGGCCATGAGGATGGAATAGATGAACATAGGCACGGATACCTTCCAGCCCGCGCGCAAGCTGAATAGGAAGACGAGGAACGTGATCGCCGAATGCAGCGATGGCATTGCTGCGACCGGATTCGGGTCGCCCAGCGCGCTATAGGTCCGGTCATAAAGCGACGAGTTGATCTGTCGACCGACGTTCGCCATCACCCGAAAGATGTCTTGCTGCGGCGCGCGATCCGCCGTCAGCCATGGCGGAGCTGCGGGTGACAGGAAATAGACCATCAGCCCAATGCCGAGTGTAATAACCGTGGCGATGAGATAGCGGCGATAGTGATCAGGCGCTTTCCGCCACATGATGATCGCCGCGACGTGCGGCACGAAGAAATAGGACCAGTGAATGAACGTTGTCGCGTAGTCGTACCAGTGGATATGAACTGGATCGAATAGTCGCTCCTGCAACCAGATCGTGGGAATTCGGCCATCAAAGAGTGCTCGTTCAATTGCGGTTACTTGTGTCGTACGCAGCTGCACACCCGTTTCGTCGGCGAGCGACCGCAAGAGGGTGAAGATCAACCAGGCTGCGCCGTACGGAAGGAACGCACCGGCATAGGCGCGAAAGCGCGAGATCGGCACGGCGATGATCGCGGCAGTAACCGCCGCACCCCAACCAATGAACGACGGGTTGAAGAGCAGGATTGCGGAAACGACGACAATCGCGATCCCGATACGAATGAGGATGTTCTGGTGGTCGCTGGCCCAACGTCGCAAGCGCATGCCACCGCTCGCTTTCGGAGCAGGTGAAACGGGTGGCTCGCGCTGCGGTTCCAGATCGCTCAACAACACCTACCCGACGTCAGTCAACCGGCGGTGATAGCTCAATACGATAGCGCTGCAGAGCCTTCGACGTTACGGTGATCGTGGGCACACCATCGGCTTCCTTGCGCGCGATGAACCCACGACGGGCCTGCTCCGTAAGCCACGCTTCGTCGTACCCGTGCGTAGCCATCAGCGCTTCGAAGTCCACACGGACCATCGTCGGCCCATCAGCCGTCGCTTCGCGATAGAAGCGTTCACGAGCGGCCTCCTCCGGCGTCTCCGGGGAGAGAACCAGGCGCTCGACAACCTCGCCGCCCTCAAGGTGGCGGATGATGTCGGGCAGATCTGCAGTTGTGACGTGACTATAGATGATTCCGTCGGGGTAGACGACTATATTTGGTCCGATGTCGCACAGTTCGATTGAGTCGCACGTGTTCACCATGACATCATGATCGAGGCCGCGACGTTTGCATTCAATGCGCAGTCGCCCTGCGACGTTCATCGCTCCCTTTTGCATGCAGTGTTGCGCTGTGCAAACCAGGACGTGCTTGCGGCTCCAGTACATATGCGCTCCGTTCTCCGGGCTTTTCCCGCCGCGGCTGCCGTGCGAGCGCGGTTAGCCGAAGCGGTACTGAATCCCAAACCCACCGCGCGGGTAGGTCCACTCGATATTGTCGAACTCGTTACAGACAATGCGGCAAGTACCGCACTCTACGCAGCCTTCGTATGAGAACAGGACCGTTCCATCGGGCTGTGGCGCATAGCATGCAGCCGGGCAGCAGTTGATGCACTGCTGGCGTTCGCACTGCAAGCACTGACGCGAATCGATGATCCGTATATGTGCGCGCGTCGGATCGACTGAATAGGAGTCGATGCTCAGCTTCTTTTCGAGCCCGACGCGATCCTGAATTCCGTCTATAACCACGCTGACTCCGTGTCGCTCGGTGAGTCAAATGCCTGCCGGAATCGTATCACTGACCGACCGACGCCCCGGAACCGTGCGTCGACCGCCAGTAGTCCGCAACTTCGCCAGCACTGGCAAACCAGACATTCGGATAGCCGCGAATAAACTCGATGAGCCGACCGAGCATCTGTAATCTGCCCGGTCGGCCAATGATCTGCGGGTGCATCGTCAGGTTGAAGAGTCCGCCTTGCAAGTAGATGCCGTCGAACTCTTCGGTCCATGCCTGATAGACGTTCTGCGCGCTGCTGATCGGACGTGGTCGACCACCGCCGTAGAGGAAGAACGGCGCATCGTCGAGCAGCCACTGCACCGGCAGTTCGACAATATCGGCTTCCTCATGAACCCAGGGGCGGAAGTCGCTCATCAGGTTCGATGAGTAACTGAAGCCATATTCCTTAAGCAACGCCAGCGTGTTCGCGGAGAACTCCCAGGCGGGCGATCGATAGCCGCGCGGTGGCGCACCAGTGATCGCCTCAAGCGCATTGATGCCTTTCAAGAGCACCTCGCGCTCGTCTTCGAGTGAGAGGTTGGTTGCATGCTCGTGGATCCAGCCGTGGTGACCCAGCTCGTGACCGGCCGCATGAACCTGCTCGATGATGTCGCGATGGTTCTCGGCGGTCCAGCCCGGGACGAAGAACGTGCCCGGCAGGCCCGCGTGCTCCAGCAACTCGAGAATGAGCGGCACCGCCACTTTCGCGCCGTATGTGCCCTGCGATAGCAGGCCAGGGAGCGAAAGCTTGGACATATCACCGGAAACCCAGAGTGTCTCTGCGTCGACGTCGAACGTCAGCGTAACGACACACTGGACCTCGTCTGGCCAGATACCCACACGCAACTCCTCGTTGTCGGGCAAATCGTCACCTAGCCCAGGTCGGCCAACGCCTCGTGCGGGTCCTTGAGGACACCGAGGAAGATCGGCGTATCGGACTTGGTGTACGGGCGTGACGCTGCCGGGCGGAGATACTCGACCATTCGGACCATCTCGCCGACGTCATCACCCTCGAAGGCGACCACGAACTCCCAGTCGCTGATGCCGAACGATGACACCGTGTTGGTCTGAATGTCAGGATACTCCCGCCCCATCCGACCATGCTCAGCCATAGCCGAGCGTCGCTCCTCAAACGGCACCTGGTACCACTCGTGCGTCTTGACGAACGGATACATCGACAGATAGCGCTTCGGCGCAAGACCACGCACGAACGCCGGGGCATGGTCGCTGGTGTACTTCGAGCCAAGCGACACACTCGGGTACGAGTGCTGGAGCGTCAAATAGTTACCGAGCGCCGAATCGCGGACTGCAATCGAGAAGCACTGCAGAGCGTCGAAATCATCGCTGATGCCCCACAGAATCAGATCGCTGTCCGGTCGCAGCCCAACGGTCGAATACACACCGCGCAACGTGACGCCCTTGCTCGGTGCTTCATGAAGCAGCGCAACAAACGCATCGCGCGCGGTGCTGCGATCGCTTTCGCTCAACTTTCGCCAGGCCGGATCGACCTGATACACCCAGAAGTTTACGTATGTCGTCCTACTCTGCTCGCTCATGTCCCCTTAGTTTCACTAAGCCTCATGACCAGATCGATTATGCCACCACGCAATCGGTTACTCTTCGGGGCCGACAACAACGACTTGCAGTGCATCTGGCAAGATGTGCTGCCGGGCAGCACGGACGATGTCGTCTGCGGTCAAAGAACGCACAATCGCGCGGTAGCGTTGCAGATAATCCAGCCCAAGATCGTGGAAACCAATGTCAGCAAGCACCGCCGCGACACTTCCGGCCGTTTCGAGCCCGAGCGGCAGGGAGCCGGTGACAAACGAGACGGCGTCAGTCATCTCTCGGTCTGTCGGACCGTCGGACAGGTAGCCGCGCAGCTCGGCTAAAATCGCCTCAATGGCGCGTTCAACGTTGGCAGGGTTCACGCCGGCACGCGCGCTCCATATGCCTGAGAGGCTACCGGCCTCCAAGCCGGAGTACGCGTAATACGCCATGCCTTGCCGCTCACGGACTGACTCCCCTATCCGCCCCATCAGACCGAGTCGTCCGAAGATCAGGTTGGCAATGTTCAGTGCGTAATAGTCAGGGTCAGCGCGATTGATGGACAGCAGACCGATCGCAATATCGGCCTGCGTCTTGCCGGCAATCGAAGCGTTATGTCGTGAAGGCTGACCCGGAGTTGCTACTGTTGGGCCCTCTTGAATTGACGACTGCCCCGACCAGCCACCCAGATACTTCGACGCGAGCTCCACAGCCCGATCGTGGCTGATGCCACCTCCGACTGCGACCAGACTTCCGGCAGCGCCAACCGTGCGCGCATGCCAGCCAACGAGGTCTGTCCGCGAGATCGCCTCGACCGACTCCTCGGATCCGGAAACACGCTCTCTGTAAGGATGCCCTTCAGGGAAGAGCACGCCTCGAAGCATATGGTCGGCCTCGGCACGCGTGTCGTTCCGCGACCGACGCAGGCCTGATAGGATCTGGCCGCGAACGATTGACACCTGATCGTCTGGAAATTGTGGGTCCAGCAGCGTCGTGGCAGCGATCTCAAAGACACGCTCGACGTCTTCCGGCAGACACGTCAGCACGAGATCCAGCGCTTCGCGTCCGACTGCTGCCGAGACAGATGCTCCCAGGCCGTCAAGTTCCTCGGCAAGTTCATCAAGCGTCTTGCCTCCGCTTCCTCGCGTGAGCATGTCGGCAGCGAAGCGGGCAATCCCGGGTTGACTCCCGTCGTGGGAGCTACCGCCGGGCACGCGGATTCGGGCAACAACCGGCTGCTCTGCCGGCTGGTCGTCCAGCGTCAGCACGCGCACGCCATTCGGCATGCGCGTTTCTCTCGCAGCAGGCATCGTCGAGTCGAGTCCGAGATCATTGGCGTCCGGGACGTATCCAGCTGGCGCGCTGCCGACCGAAGCGCTGGCTGGCTGGCCGCTTGCATCGCTCGGAATGAGCCATCCGGTTGTCCGATGGTTTGGCACAAGCCAGGTCGCAGCTGCGCGTTGCAACTCTTCCGGCGTCACGGCGAGCATCGCATCCAGCAAGTCGTCCGGCGTCATTTCGGGGGCAACGACTGCCAGCGCGCCGAGCAGGTACGCCTTGCTGGATGCGCTCTGTTGGGAATAGACGAACTGCGCCCGGATCTGCTTCCGGACACGCTCCAACTCGGTAGTGCCGACCGGCTCGTCAACCAGACGTTGAACTTCCGCATTGAGGATCGACTCAACCTGGTCGGCGTCGGAATCAGGGCTCAGCGTCGCCGAAACTCCGAAGATGTACGGATCGATCGAGAGCGACATCGACGCTCCGGCACCAGACGCCAACCCCTTGGCGACCAGCGCTCGGTAGAGTCGCGACGACCGCCCCATCGCGGCACCGCCGCCGAAGCTGAACGGCTTACCGCCGGACAACACAGCTTCCGCGACGAGCAGCGCCGGTGTATCGACGTGCGCCGCTTCCGGCGCGCGGTATACGATCTGCACAACGCGATTCGGTGCGGGTCGGTGCACCTGCACCCGCCGCTCGCCGTATTGTGGCGGCTCGATCGTGCGCACCATCGGGACTTCTTCGCCCCGTGGGATATCGCCAAACGCCGCCTCAATGCGATCGAGCGCTTCATCAGCAGGCAACGCGCCAACGATGACAACGACCGCGTTGTTCGGCGCGTAATAGCGTCGATAGTGTGCGTAGAGATCCTCGCGGGTGATCGCCTGCAGGTCCGAGATGTGGCCGATCAC
This sequence comes from Thermomicrobiales bacterium, assembly GCA_023954495.1. Lineage (NCBI taxonomy): Bacteria > Pseudomonadati > Thermomicrobiota > Thermomicrobia > Thermomicrobiales > Thermomicrobiales bacterium. The sequence goes on from JAMLIA010000004.1 coordinate 54,010, forward strand.
GCCATTGCCGTACGGGTGCGCGCGAAATGCTGCACCGGCAATCTCTTCGGAAAGCAGGAAACCGGGGTTGTTCTCGTTGCCCTGCCGTTCGGAGATGATGACGGTGCGCTCGCTCGCGACCTCGTCCGCCGAGATACGCGAATTGACCATGCGGTCCGATTCGATCTCCAGCCCAACATCGAGCTTGTCGATCGGTAGCGTTTCGTAATAGGCGGTGTAATCGAGCCAGGTGAAGCCATTGATCGCACCACCGTTTGCCGTGATCGTGCGGAAGATCTCACCCGGCCCGATCTTGTCGGTTCCCTTGAACTGCATGTGCTCAAGCCAGTGCGAGATTCCGGTGATTCCGGCAACCTCGTTACGGCCGCCGACGCGATACCAGACCCACAGAGAGGCAATCGGCGCGCCCGTCTGTTGCCGTGCAATGGCGGTCAGTCCGTTGGGCAACACGCGTTGCAGCGTCGAATCTCCGTGAGTCATGTCATCTCCTCTATGGCGCATCTGCAGCGGTGGCAAGTCAGTTTCATAGCGCGAGTATAGAACTCGGGACACAAAGAGAGGGCATCCGGGTGGATGCCCTCTGGAACCGTCAGTTGCCGATCAAGATCGATCAGGACGGAATGGTCTTCTTTGGCAGCCAGGTCATCATGCCGCGCAGCTCTTCGCCGACCTGCTCGATCTGATGGCCGGTGGCGTTGGAGCGCAGCTTCATGAAGTTGCCGCGACCCGCCTCGTTCTCGGCAATCCACTCATTGGCGAATTCACCCGACTGGATATCGCCCAGAATCTGCTCCATCGTTGCGCGGACGCGATCGTCGATCACGCGCGGGCCAGAGACGTAGTCGCCGTACTCCGCCGTGTCAGATACCGAGTAGCGCATGTACTTGATGCCGCCCTGATACATCAGGTCGACGATCAACTTCAGCTCGTGCAGCACTTCAAAGTAGGCGATCTGCGGCTGATAGCCGGCATTTACGAGCGTCTCGAAGGCAGTCGTCACCAGCGAAGACACGCCACCGCAGAGAACAACCTGCTCGCCGAAGAGATCGGTCTCGGTCTCTTCCTTGAATGTCGTCTCGATCACGCCGGCCTTGGTGCTGCCGATGCCGCTCGCGTATGCGAGCGCGACGTCCTTGGCACTTCCCGAGAAATCCTGATGGATGGCGATCAGTGCCGGGATGCCGACGCCTTCGACATAGGTGTCGCGCAGGATATGTCCAGGACCCTTTGGCGCGATCATGGCGACGTCGATGTTCTCGGGCGGCGAGATGTGGCCGAAGTGGATGTTGAAGCCGTGGGCGAACATCAGCATGTTGCCATCCTGGAGGTTCGGTGCGATGGCTTCGTTGTACAGCTTCTTCTGAATATGATCCGGTACCAGGATCATGATGACATCAGCCTCGGCGGCCGCGTCGGCGACCGACATGACCTTGAGGCCGTCTTCTTCGGCCTTCTTCCACGAGCGGCTGCCGTCATACAGGCCGACGCGTACGTCGTAACCGGACTCATGCAGGTTCAGCGCGTGCGCGTGCCCCTGACTGCCGTAACCCATGACCGCGATCTTGCGGTCGCGAAGCGCGTCTGCGTTCGCATCCGCCTCGTAATAAATGGTCGCCACCGATCTGCCCGTTCCTTCCCAACCCTGTTCACTGCGGTGCACTCGCAACCGCTCTTTCGCCCCTGTATCCGCGTACTGTAGGCTCAACCGCCACGTCAGGCAACTGCGTCCTGAACGACTGTCAAGCGCGAGTTTCCGGTGCCACGCACCATAGCCACCAAGCCCGTACGCGCGACTTCCTTTATGCCATACGGCCGAATCATCGTGAGCATCGAATCAATCTTGTCGCTCGGTCCCGTCACCTCAAGGATGAGCGTGTCCGGGGTGGCATCGACGAAGCGCGCGCGGTAGATGTCTGTGGCCAGGCGCATGACATCGGCGCGCGTGCGCTCGGTGGCGGCCACCTTGACCAATGCCAGCTCACGCTGGATCAGGTTCTCGCCGGTCACGTCAGTGACCTTGACGACCTCAAGCAGCTTATAGAGCTGCTTGGTCACCTGCTCAACCATCCGGTCGTCGCCACCGATGACAAACGTCATACGAGACATGCCCGTGGTTTCAGAGTGGCCGACCGCGACCGAGTTGACGTTGAATCCGCGCTGCCTGAACAGGCTCATCACACGGTTCAGCACGCCTGGGTGATCTTCAACCAGCACCACCAATGTGTGAGAACGCTGCGTCATGCTTTTACTCACCCTTCTCGATCAGTTCGCCATACGACCCACCACTCGGAATCATCGGGTAGACGTTCATCTCCTGCTCGACGACGAAGTTGAGCAGTGTCGGCCCGACAATCTCACGGGCCCACTCAATTGCGACATCAACGTCATCACGGCTCGTCACCGTCCGCGCGGCCATGCCGTATGCGGTCGCCAGCATCTGGAAATCGGGCTGGCTGATGAACGTCTCTGAGTAGTTGCGGTCGTGGAACAGCTGTTGCCACTGGCGGACCATGCCGAGGTAGCCGTTGTTGATGATGACCACATTCACGTTCGCCTGCTCCTGAACGAGCGTGGCGAATTCGAACAACGTCATTTGAACTCCACCATCACCAACGACTGCCCAGACCTCGTCATCAGGTCTGGCGAGCGCCGCGCCGAGCGCAGCCGGCACGCCGAAGCCCATGGTTCCAAGGCCGCCGGACGTGACCCAGTTGTTGGGCTTGTTGCATTGGAAGTACTGTGCCGCCCACATCTGGTGCTGACCGACATCGGTGACGACGATCGCATTGCCGTCAGTCGCCTCGCAAAGTCGCTCCATCACGAACTGCGGCTGGAGCACCGCGTCGTTCGCGTGCGGGCGATATGGTGGAGTGCGTCGCCACTCGGCGATGGACTCAATCCACTCATCGTGACGCAACTCTTCAAGCTCGGCATTCAGCAGCGCCAATGCCTGACGTGCATCCCCAACGACCGGCACTGTGGTTTCGATGTTCTTGCCGATCTCCGCCGGGTCGATGTCGATATGCACTACGCGTGCGTTCGGCGCGAAATCGCTGACCCGGCCAGTGACACGATCGTCGAATCGCATGCCGACCCCGATGAGCACGTCAGTTTCGTAGATCGCGCGGTTCGCATGAGCGAAGCCGTGCATACCGACCATGCCGAGGCATAGTGGGTGATTCTGATCGAGGCCACCGATGCCCAGCAGCGTCAGGCCGACCGGTATCTGCGCCTTCTCGGCAAGCGTCTTCAACTCATCCATCGCGCCAGAGAGCAGAATACCGTGGCCAGCCAGAATCAACGGCTTCTGCGCATTGCGAATTTCCTGCGCAGCCAGGCGAATCTGCCGCCGATGCGGCGTGTAGGTCGGCTTATATCCCACCAGATCGAGCGATTCCGCCGCGCCAAGCTCGGACGCAGCCAGCAGCACATCCTTCGGGATGTCGACGAGCACCGGACCGGGGCGGCCCGACTTCGCCAGATGAAACGCCTTCTGGATCGTTGGGCCGATGTCGGCGGCGTGGCGCACGAGAAAGTTGTGCTTCGTGATCGGCAGCGTAATTCCGGTGATGTCGATCTCCTGGAACGCGTCGCTGCCGATGAAGTGCTGCCCCACCTGGCCAGTGATGGCGACCATCGGGATCGAGTCGAGCATGGCAGTGGCAATCGGCGTCACGAGGTTCGTCGCGCCCGGCCCGGATGTCGCCAGACAAACACCGACCTTGCCAGTCACGCGGGCGTAGCCATCAGCAGCGTGCCCGGCACCCTGCTCATGCCGCACCAGAACGTGGTGGATTGACGGGAACTCGGGGAGGACATCGTATAAGGGAATGACTGCGCCGCCGGGGTAGCCGAAGACCGTGTCAACGCCCTCTCGAACAAGCGCCTCGCACAGAACTCGCGCGCCGATGCTCGGAGCAGCTTTCGCGACTGACCTGGGTTGCGATGCTGCCGGCGCTGCGCCGGATTCCTCAGGTGTTGTTGCCACCATCTATGCCCTGCCCTCCATACCCTTCAAACCCCAGATACCCATCTGCGTCAGAAATGAAACGAGCCTCCCGCATTGGGAGGCTCGCGATTCATCGGTCTATCCTGTCAGCGTATTTCGCGCGCCCCCTTATGTCTCATTCGTAATAAGAATGAGTACTACGCCGCGAATAATGGACTCGTGCACGAACGACTGATTGGCCGGACAGTCCGAAGACGTCGGCTCACTCAGCAAATTCGGCTGCAAGACCAATCGCGGCAATGGGGAATCCTTTTCGCACGAAGACGCTACAGTGCGCGTACCGTGGCATGATACGGCGTCCGCGAGGATCTTGTCAAGCACGGTTGATGCTCGTGACAAATGGACGAAGCGGATCTCTGCACAGGTGGAGTTCACCTGATGGCTATGCTATGATTTCCAACGCGCTGCTCGTCAGCGACACAATCAATATGCGCCCGTAGCTCAGGGGATAGAGCGTTTGGTTGCGGACCAAAAGGTCGGGGGTTCAAATCCCTCCGGGCGTACTTGAGCAGGCCCTCGCTGTGCGAGGGCCTTTGCGTTGCCCGCGTATCCAGCGCGCAGCTCATTGGCGCGCCAATTCGGGTCCGGTATACTTCGCCACGGAGAGGTGTCCGAGTGGTTGAAGGTGCCGATCTCGAAAATCGGTGTGGCTGATGAGGTCACCGCGGGTTCGAATCCCGCCCTCTCCGCAGACCGACCAATAGCCGCTCGCGTTCAGCACACAGCGACGATAGAGCTGGGCGCTGCATGCAGGCGGCTGATTTGTGTTCGGGGAAGGGTCGCATAGTTGGCCTAGTGCGCGCGCCTGGAAAGCGCGTAGGCGGGACCTCTCGCCTCGCGGGTTCGAATCCCGCCCCTTCCGCAAAGAGTTCCGCGCCCGCTGCCCGTGCAGGCACCGGCTGCGACGACACGCTTCAGTGCGTACCCAACTCCGAATTGCGCTTCCCCAGCGCATCGCGCCAACGAGAGGCACGGTATGACGGAACCACACGTAGCGCCTCTGGTTGTCGAACCTCCATCGATTGGGGGTGTCAACGATTTCTGGGATCGCGTTGTGCGTGCTCCGTCTGTGGCTCTCTTCCTCGATTTTGACGGCACACTGGCTCCGTTCCACTCCGACCGAATGCAGGCATATCCGTTGCCCGGATCGATGGACGCAATTCGAGCCATCAACGACCAGCCGCGAACGAACGTCGCGATCGTGTCCGGTCGCCCGATCTCCGAGATCATGACGCTCATTGGCGAGCTGGGAATGACGATCTCCGGCGCACACGGCTACGAATACCGAACGCCTGACGGCGGTTATCAGGTCATCCCATTGCCAGCCGAACAACGCCTGCTGCTGGACTCGGCGCGCGAAATGGCAATGCGCATCTTCCCGGCCGAACGAGTGGAGCGCAAAGCCGCGAGCGTCGCCGCACATGTGCGTGGATTGGATGCCACAGCGGCCGCCGACATGGTGTCGCGACTGGAACAGCAGTGGCGAACATTGAGCGACTCGGACCTCGTCGATTTCCGGCCCTTCAACGGTGGGCTGGAGCTCCGAGCGAAAGGCCGAACCAAAGGCACTGTCATCAGCGAGATGCTGGATTCCGCACCCGCCGATATTCTGCCGATCTATATTGGTGATGATGACACCGACGAAGACGCGTTCAGAGCTCTCGCCGGCCGAGGTATCGGAATCAAGGTTGGCCCGGCCAATGCCGTAACGCAGGCGATCGGCCACCTGGATAGCTGCGAAGCCGTCCGCGACATGCTGACATATTGGGCAGGACGGGAGATCCATCATGGCGCAGGCTCATAACGAAAGCGACCTGAAGCGGCTCGTTGTCGTATCGAATCGTCTTCCCGTCGTGCTTTCGGCAGACGACAACGGTGGCTGGAATGTGCAACCGGGGGCCGGCGGACTGATCACGGCGCTCGCGCCAGTTCTCCGCAATCGTGGTGGCATGTGGATCGGTTGGCCCGGAACGCAGACAGACCCCAAGGTTCATGAGGCGTTGGCGAATGCGGCAGACGGCACAGGCTATACACTCAACGCTGTCGATCTGCCGGATTCAATCATCGAAGGCTACTACCAGGGATTTGCAAACGAAGTCATCTGGCCGCTGTTCCACGATATGCTGTCGCGTTGCAACTTTCAGCCACATTACTGGCACGATTATCTGGCAGCGAACCGGATCTTCGCCAGCACGGTTGCTGAAAGTACAGAGACGCAAGACTATGTCTGGATCCACGATTATCACCTGATGAACGTTGCCGAGCAATTAAAGGCGCTCGGCGTCAGGCGACGCACCGGCTTCTTTCTCCACATTCCATTCCCGCCGCTCGACATCTTCCTGCGCATGCCCTGGCGATTCCAGATTCTGCGAGCCCTGCTGGAATTTGACCTCGTCGGTTTCCAGACAGCCCGCGACACGCGCAACTTCATTCACTGCGTGCGCAACCTGACGCCCGAGATCGAGATCTCCCGAACTCGTGGTTCCTTCTCGGTGAAGCACGACGACCACGTGACGCGCGTCGGCTCGTTCCCAATCGGGATCGACTACGCATCGTTCGACGAGCAGGCTCGCTCCAGCGAAGTTATTCATGAGATGGAGCGTTCGTCTCATCGCCTGGCTAACATCAAGATGGTGCTTGGCATCGACCGACTCGACTACACCAAGGGACTCCCCGAGCGGATTGTCGCGTTCCAGGACGCGCTGCGACGCTATCCGGCACTGCAAGGAAACATCACGCTCATTCAGGTGGTCATCCCCAGCCGTACTGATGTTCCCGAATATCGCGCGCAACGCGAGTCGATCGAGCAGCTGGTGGGCAACGTCAACGGTGAGTTCACGCAGCCAGGGTGGGTGCCGATCCACTATCTCTATCGGTCATTGGAACCCATCGAGCTGCTCGCCTACTACCGCATGTCAGACATCTGCCTGGTGACGTCGCTCAAGGACGGCATGAATCTCGTGTCAAAGGAGTATTGCGCCTGCAATGTTGACGGCGACGGCGTACTCATTCTCAGCGAGTTCGCCGGCAGCGCAGCCCAACTTCATCGCGGGGCCATCATGGTGAATCCCAATGACATCGAGGGCATGGCCGAAGCCATCAATCAGGCGATCGTCATGCCCGAGACGGAGCGTCGCACACGCATGCGGCGCATGCGCCAGAACGTCCGCCGCGAGAACATCTTCTGGTGGACTGATTCGTTTCTGCGAGCGGGCGCGAGCAAGCGGCTCGACGACTTCCCGGTCTCGGAGTACTTCATGCCGAAGGAACCGGCGCGGCCGTCACTCATTTAGGCCGGGTGCTGTCACCACCAGCGCAACTTCCGAAATGCCCAGGCGAGGACGACGGTGAGAACGACCATGCCGATCAGCACTGCGTAGTAGCCGTAGTGCCAATGCAGCTCCGGCATGGTGTCGAAATTCATGCCGTAGATTCCGGCGATCAGCGCCAATGTCATCAGGATGATGCTGGCAACGGTGAGCGTTCGCACAGTCTGATTGAGGTCGTTCGAGACGACCGTGAGATGGACATCGATGATCGTCGAGAGAATCTCGCGGTAGTTGTCGATCGTCTCAGTGACGCGAATGACGTGGTCATAAACGTCCTGAAAATAGGCGATGGACACTTCGCCGAGAAGCGGCAGCTCGCGCCGGGTAAATGCGTTGAACACGTCCCGCGTCGGCGCAACGACACGACGGACATCAAGAAGCAGGCGCTTCAGCCTGAATACCTCCTCGACCGTCCCAGTACTGCCGTGATCGAATACTCGCGCTTCGAGATCCTCGATCTGATCGCCAATGACGTCCATGCACGGGAAGTAGCCGTCTACCACCGTGTCAGCAATCGTGTACAGCAGCATCGCCGGGGACACGTGCGCATTCCCCTGACAGTGCTCCGCCCAACGATGCGCGGCAGCATCAATCTGGGGAAGCTTGGTGTGATGCAGAGTGATGACAGTCTCGCTGGTCACAACGATGGATAGCTCGCGCATCTGCGGGCGACCGTCACTCTGTGCGTCAAGTGCATACAGCACGACGAAGAGGTGTCCGGGATATTCCTCCGCTTTTGGGCGCTGCAGCCGTACCTCGATGTCTTCAAGTGCAAGAGGGTGGAGCCGGTAGCGCTCCGCCAGCACGTGCAACTCGGACGATGTTGGGTCAGTGATGTCGAGCCAGTCAGCTCCCGCCAGGGTCGAGGCAGAATCCTTGGCATCGGAGAACAAGCCGGGTGCGTCGAGGTCGAAGCGCCGAATTGTCACGCGAGTGGCTGGTCGGACATGGCGGACTCGATCGCCGCGCGGTTCGGCATGGACGGTTGCGCGCCAGCGATGCTGACCGACAGCGATCCCGCAACCACTCCGGCGGCCGTCGCCTCACGCAACGATGCGCCACTTGCGAGCCAGGCCGCGAAGACGCCGCAGAAACAATCGCCCGCGCCGGTCGTATCAACGACCTTCGCCTTCGGGGCCCTGATCAGCTGCGTTCCATCTGCGTGGGCAACAACTGCCCCGCCCGCGCCGATCGTGATGATTGCAGCCGTCGGCCCGTGCCCGATCAGGTCTTCGGCGGCGCGCTTTGTTGCGGTTTCATCCCTGACATCGAACGGTCGGCCGAGCACGGCGGCGGCCTCGGATTCGTTGCAGATGAGGACGTCCACCTGATCGAGATGCGCCATGATCCGCGAATCGAACGGCGCGGCGTTGACGACCTTTGTGGCGCTATGCTCAGCGTTCAGCGCCGCCAAGACGGCGTCGAATGAGATCTCCAGAACCATCGATATAACTGAGCAATCTGATTCTAGCGCCTTGATAACTGAGGCTGGGTCGACGAGATCGTTCGCGCCAGGTACGACGACGATCTGATTCTCACCGTGCGCATCGACGATTATCTGCGCCACCCCGGACGTCGCGCCCTGGTGCTCGGCCAGGTACGTCACGTCGATGCCTTCGTCGCGCAGTTCCTGACGCCGCGCCTTGCCGAAGTCATCGTCTCCGGTTGCGCCAACAAACCTGACGTTGGCGCTAGCTCGGCGCGCTGCTACCGCCTGGTTCGCGCCTTTGCCGCCGGGGTACGTCGCGAACGCATCGCCCCGCACCGTCTCGCCGGCACGCGGCAATCGCTCGGCGCTGCTCACGAGATCAGTGTTACTGCTCCCGATGACGACAACCGTCCCCACCCGTTCCTCCTCGATGAATTGCTACCAGGCGGTCTCGTCATCATCGTCCTGCCGGCTTGAGTTCCACGGCACCAAACGACTGAAGAAGTGCTTGACGAGCAGACCGCGCAAACGCGCCCACGCCTGGCGACCACGCAGGAAGTCGGTTTGCGGCACCTCGCGACCGCTATAGGTCGCCCGCGAATAGAGATCGGCGAGATACGATGCCGGCCCACGACTGCCCGGTACTTCTTCGGCTATTGTCGCCGCAAGCTCCCTCGGTGTCATTGATGCCTGCGTCCGCACGCCGCCCCAGTCAGCTCCGCGGATTGCCTTCGCGTAAAGCTGTTCAGCTGGCGACAGTCCGCGCATGCCGCGCAGCCAGAAGAATGCAGCGACGAGCGCTGCCAGCAGCAGGCCAACGATTCCGCCGCGGATCGCCCACTCAAGCCGCGTGACCGGCTCGTCGCGCTGCACAGTCCCGACACCCGATCCTGTTGGTAGCTGGTTCTGCTCCTGTAGGAACTCGCTGTCATCCGGGAGCATGCCGCCAACGCCGCCAGATTCACGGTCGATTGGACCGGCAGCAGTGTTTGGCGCTGGAGCCGGTTCGCGGTTGAAAGCCGAGCGCGCTGCAGTTGGCTCGAACGGCACCCAGCCGTAACCGTCGAGGTAGACCTCCGGCCATGCGTGCGCGTTGCGTTCGCGGTAGAGGAACCCACCGGCATCCTTGTCACGATCTGCCGGGAAGAAGCCGGTGACCATGCGCGTCGGCAGTCCCATCTCGCGCGCCATCACGACAAACGCGGAGGCGTAATACTCGCAATAGCCCTTGTGAGAATCGAACAGCACATAGTCGACGACATCCTGATCGGCCGGTGGCACCGCGACGTCCTCGCTGTATTCGATCGAGTTGCGTAGGTACGTCTCAATCGTCTTCGCCATGTCGTACGGGTTCGTGGCTCCGGCAGTGACCTCGTGGGCCAGATCGCGCGTTCGCTGCGTGACGGTGTCAGGAAGCTGCAAGTAGCGATCGCGAACTTCCTGCGGCGCTGCACCGGATGCCAGCCGCAAGTCCTCCGACTTGGCGTCTGTCTCAAGCGCATCGACCTTGTACGACTCGCCTGTTGCCAATCCATCGCGGGCATAGACCGCCTCAACTTCGGTAAGGTCCGGGAACTCGCCAGCGTATGTCAGGGTTGTCGCGCGATACGTGTCGTAGTTGACGGTGTACTCGAACGTGATGCCGCGTTCTGCGAGCGCCTGTCGCTCCGCAACAATGTCTTCTGACTCTGGACGTAGTCGCGGCGGAACATCTACCTCTGGCGTCGCAGTGGCCGTCGGTTCGGCCTCCGGCGTCTCCTGCTCTTCCGCCGTCGCAGTTGGCTCTGCGACATCCTCGGGCGTGAAGTCGTATTCCTGCAAGAGTGTCGCAATGCGCTCCATTTCGCGCGGCACAGTTGGAAGCGTTTCCCCGCTCAGATCAACCTGAACGCCTGTTACCGTCGTCCACGGCACGACAAGGTTCGCTCCAACATCAGCGCTCAGGAAGGTCTCCGGCGCGAAGATCAGGCTGCCGCGTGGTCGTTCGACACGAATCGTGTAACTGGTCTTCTCACGCGTTTCGAGCGCCTGATCACCGACATCGACCGCTTCACCGGCCTGCAGCATGACCTGCGATGGGATTTCGCGAAGCTGTCCGTTCTCATCGCGGTCCTGCGTGACGTCCGACAGCCAACCGCGACCGGTATAGACTGCGTAGCGATGGGCCGCCAGGTACGGTGCGGTCGACTCGCCCGTGACCAGGACAACAGGCGTGTCGCTCAATCGCAGCGAACCTCCTAGTTCGAAGCTATCGGCGAAGCTTGCGAATCCGCCGACGCCGCCTGCGCCCGGACCTCGCAGTCCAGCGAACCAGCTATTGAACCGCTGCTCAACCGAGCGCCACGGACCGTCGACAGAGAGCCAGGCATCGTGCGCGCGACCGCTCTGGACGCTGCCGGGGAATATCCAGCCGAACATCAACACGAACATGGCCAGATAGGTCGCCGCCCACATCGCTTTCCAGCCGATGGAATCCGGGTAGTCAATGCGCATTCGTCGCCAGCGTGTCTCGCGCTCCAGCATGCGGAAGCGCACGAGCAGCAGAAGCGCAAAGAACAGGTAGAAGACGACGAGGCCCGTTGGCACTCGGTGGCTATAACCAAGATTGATGAACAGCAATATGCCCGGGAAGATGAGCGCTGGCCAGACCCAGCGCGCGCGGAACACGAACCAGACAGAGCTGTAGGCCAGCATGAGCGTCGTGATCGAGATGAACAGGACGAACAGATACAGATCGTCCGTCTGCTGACCGCCTGCGATCTGATCGATCCAGCGTCCGCCACGATCCGCCAGCCACGAGAGCTTGTCGCTGCGGCTACCGATCCGATCGTCCAGATATTCCGTCATCTGAAACAGGACGACCCCGGCACCGCCGACCATGGCAATGAGATGCGCGACCCAGCCGGGGATGCGTCGTTGTTTTGCAACGATCAATCCAGCAACCAGACCATAAATCATGATGCGATTCAAAATCTGGAGTCCATCGGCCCAGTCGGCCTGACGGATCGACCAAATGGCGACAAAGACGACCAGCGACGTCAGAATGAACGTCGACCAGCCCTCACGGAGTGCAAGTCGATTCACGTGGTTATCCCCCGCACCTCGGAACGATCAAGTCGGATGCCCGGCAATTCCAGCGATTGACGAGGTTCCTGCAATAGCTGCTGGATGGGCTGTTGCGCTTCCTGGCCAAGCTTGCGTGCTGCAATGATCGTCCAGGCTATGCAGCCGGTAAGCACCATCGCCAGCAACGCGACGATCAGCAGGATGCCCAGGATTGTCGCGACCGGAGGATCGTTGGCGCTTTCAATAGATGCTGACATCAGCATCGCCGATACGGTCAAGCCGTTCCAGGCACCATGGACGAGAATTGCTGCGATCAAATACGGCACGACGCGAAACCCGCCAGCGCTCCGCTGCCGGTGCCAACCATAACCAGCTAACGACGATGCAGTTACGTGAATGAACGCGACCGGCGCGCGAACAAGCAGTAACCACGGCCAGGCACTTCCTGCCGCGAGCGCATATCCCAACGTCTCAATGACGGAGAATCCGAGTCCGACGCAGGCACCGGTGACGAACCCCGAATAGCCTGTTGTCACCCTGTTGCGCTGGACGAAGACGACGCCGAGGAGCTTGGTGAACTCCTCAGTGAGTGGCGCGACGATCGCATACATCGCTGAAACGCCGAGCGCGACCGTCAGCGTTTGCAGCATGCCGGACCCGAGGTCCTCAATCCCGCCCGTCCCCGAGAGCCGATCCACCAGCGAACGGGGCAGCGACGTATCGACGAGCGCGAGCCCGCCGAGCACCGCGAAAACGGCCATGACGGCGAACGCAAGCTGAAGAATGAGCGCCATGCCGGTGGCCGCGAACATACCCCAGACTGTCGCTTGCGCCACCTCACGACGGTCCACCGCCTGCGATCTCGGCCAACGTGTGACGAGTCGCGCGATCGCGCAGAACAGCCCGGTGAGCGCAGTGACGGCAGCAAACGGCTCGGCGACCGGCAGCCAGTCCCAATGCGCGGCGGCAAGTCCCGCCATCGCAGCTACCACCAGGGCAGTCAGCCCAACCCAGACTGGAGGAAAGCGGACGGGGTTCAGTCCTGAACGCAAACGGCTGAACACGAGCAGCAGCGCGGCGATCAGACAGGCAGTGCCAAAGCCCGCTGCGGCTGCAACATCTCGTACTTCGGTATCGTCCGGCGTTGAGAAGTCGACGCGAAACGCATACATCGTCAACAATCCAAGCCCGGCAATGACAAGGACGAGAATAGGAATATAGCGAGCCAACCGGCTCACACGCGGGGTGCCTTTCCACCGGGGGTGATCGAATGTGTAGCCAGCGCGCGACTGATGTCATCGCCGTACTTGACCAGATAGGTCGGCACACCGATTGACGCCAGCGTGCTGACGACGAACAGGCTCGATTCCCCCGCTCCGAACGTCGTCGGCTCGATGATGACGGCGACGCATTGCACGCGGCGACTCACGATCTCAATGACTGACTGGACCCAGTCCTCATTCGTCGAGGGCGTCACAAAGATAACGGTGCTGTTACGCGAGAACTGGCCACCCTCGGCCAGGATGAGCTCTCCGAATGGCATATCGCCATCGGCGCGGATGACTGCCAACTGCTCCAGAATCTTGATCATCTGGCGACCACCGCGGTCGGTTGGGATCACAACGTTCTGACGCGACGACGCCAGCAGGCCAACAGCCCGATTCTGCGACAGGAAATGATGCGCCAACGACGCACCAACGGTGACGGCGTACTCCTCGGTCGAATCGAGCCAGAACGAGAGTGGCACGTCATCGCCGCTCAACGATGGCAACGCGCCCAGACCAGACGCGCCCGCGTGAACGCTGGATTGCAGATCTACCGCGATCCAGATGTCGGCCGTCGGGTCGAGCTCAAATTCCTTGACCATCAGTTTCCCGGTACGGGCTGTCGCAGTCCAGGAAATTCGGTTGAAGGCATCGCCGGGGAAATACTCCCGCACGCCGGATGCGTTCGGGGTGACGAAGGGCGTCCTGCGCTGAATCGCGGAGCCGCCGGGAAGCTCGCCGACCGGCAACGCAAATGCGCTCAGATCAACCGTCGCAGGATAGACCAGGAGCTCATGCGTGTCGGGGATGAACATCTGGCTTGGGAACAGACCGAACGGATCGCCGCTGCGTATGGTCAACGGCCCGATGCGGAATCGTCCGCGACGCGAGCAGATCGTCTCGACGCGCCAGCGACGTCCATCGTTTGGCCCCAGGTTCAGCACGCGCGACACCTGATGGCCCGGCAAGTCGGAGTGGTCGGTGATCTCGACCCAGAGCTTGGCCAGCTTGCTGGAGTTCTGCACCCGAATACGCTCGAGCAGCGGCTGCCCGACCTGGGCCCTGTCCGCCTTCGTCTCGCGCGTCAGCGTGATCCCGCGCAGGCTGAATCGCCCCCAGAGCCAGGCAACGACGAGCAGACCAACAAGGGCGAAGAAGACCTTATCGAGGATGCTCCACTGATTCAGCTGGCCGAAAGCAAAGACGACGACGGCCAGAATGATGAGCTTTAGCGCGTTCATTGTGCGTTCCGACGCGCGCGCCAGCCTCCGCTCGTTGCCTGCGCCTGCGGCGCCGACACGCGCGCGCCGGGAACCGCCACGACCGACAGCAGATCCTGAACAATGTCGCGGGAGTCGATCCCCTTCATACGGGCGGCCGGACTGACGATGATGCGATGGGCGAGCGTCGGGACTGCCAGGTCCTTCACATCGTCCGGCGTGACAAAGTCGCGACCCTGCAACGCCGCCCAGGCGCGCGATGCGGTGTAGAGCGCCAGCGAGCCGCGTGGGCTCGCGCCGAGATAGATGTCGTCGTGCTCGCGCGTCGCCAGCACCAGGTCGACAATGTACTCCTGTATGAGCGGGTCAACGTGTACTTCGCGAATCTCGGTCTGCGCCTGCTTAAGGACGTCGGCGGTGACGACCTGCTGCAGCGAATCCAGCGGATGCGCGAGACGCTGCCGCGTCAGGACGTCGATCTCGCTGGAGCGCCCCGGGTAGCCAAGCGACAACCGAACGAGGAATCGGTCGAGCTGCGCTTCGGGCAGTGGGAACGTTCCTTCGTATTCGATCGGGTTCTCAGTCGCCATGACGACGAACGGCTCCGGCAGAGGATGCGTCACGCCATCGACGGTGATCTGCGCCTCTTCCATCGCCTCAAGGAGCGCCGACTGTGTCTTCGGCGTGGCGCGGTTGATTTCGTCGGCGAGGACGATCTGCGCCACGATCGGACCAGGCCGGTACTCAAACGAGCCCAGTTGCTGATTGAAAATGCTGACGCCGGTTACATCACTTGGGAGCAGGTCCGGGGTGAACTGGATGCGCTTGAAGGTGCATCCGATGCTGCGGGCGATAGCCTTTGCCATGACAGTCTTGCCGACGCCCGGTACGTCCTCAATGAGGACATGCCCACGACTTAGCAACGCGACGAGGACGAGTTGGACCTCGCGCCCCTTGCCGACGATGACTTTTTCTACGTTCTCCCTGACACCGGTGGAAATCTGTTCGACGAACTCCATCGTTGTCCCTTCTCGCGGTGCCGAGTATCAAAAAACTGGCAGCGGGCTGCACGTGCGACGCTGTGCCAGATCGGTGAGGTCTTCGGGGTTGCAGTAATCCTCTGGAAGATGACTAGGGGTGAAGGACACTCCTTTGTGTGGCTGACGGCTACGCTGGCGCGAGTGTCGACATGAGTAGTATAGCAACGCTCGTTTGAGTTATGTACAGGCGGTCCTTGCCGTGCACAAGCCAAACATACATTGAAATACGCCTCACCGGCCCGAATGGTTCGCCGCGCTCCGAGTTCCGGGGTGTACGTATAATCGGAGAACGATTGGCACGAGAGGAGCCGGACTTGGCAGCGAGCGCGAAAACGTCTTCACCCAGCGGGAAGCGGCTGATACTCGTCGATGGGTACGGGCTGGCATTCCGCGCCTTCCATGCCCTGCCGATGACGCTAACCGCACCGGATGGTGAGCTGACGAACGCGACCTATGGGTTCACTGCCATGTTGCTGGACACGTTGCGATCGCACGAGCCAGATTACGTGATTATCACCTTTGATATCGGCAAGTCCTTTCGTCACGACGAGTTTGAAGACTACAAAGCCCATCGCGCACCGATGCCCGACGAGATGCGCGGTCAATTGGCTCGAATCCGTGAAGTCATCAACGCACTCGACATACCGATTTACGAAGTCGATGGCTTCGAGGCCGATGATGTGATCGGCACGCTGGCCCGTCAGGCGAACGAATCGGGCGTCGACGCGCTGTTGCTTACGGGCGACAGCGACCTCCTCCAGCTCGTCAACGACCATACGACAGTAGTCCTCCCCGGCGCGCAACGGTTCGGTGAATATCGCGTCTTCGACCGCGACGCGGTCGTCGAGCGCTACGGCTTTGGCCCAGAACGCCTGACCGAGTTCAAAGCGCTTGTCGGTGATAAGTCCGATAACATCCCGGGCGTTCCGGGAATCGGCGAAAAGACAGCGAAGACTCTCATCGCAACCTACCCATCCATGGAGGAGATTCTCGCCAACATCGACAACATCAGCCCGCCAAGGGCGCGCAATTCGCTGGCGCAGAATGCGGAACTGGCGTTGCAATGTCGGCGACTGGCGACCATCGTACGCGACGTACCGATTGAGCTGGATATTGAACGCGGCGCTATCAACGATTTCGATCGTGATGCCGTGCTTGAGCTGTTCCGCACGCTCGGCTTCCGCTCCCTGATGGCACGCGTACCTGAGTCACATCGCGAGCCGACCCCGACGGTAGACGCCGTACCAGCCGGCCAGATTGCCGTGCCCGCTGTGGCTGCCTCACGAACTGAGCTTGAGGCATTGGCTGCCGAGATTCGCGCCGCAACTGAGATCTCTGTTGACGTCGAGACGGATTCGACACATCCGGTCATGGCGAATCTTGTTGGAATTGCGGTGGCCACCGCAACCGATCAAGCCTGGTATGTACCGCTCGCGTCGCCTGACGGAATTGCAGCCTCGCTCGACGATATACAGGCGACGATCGGGCCGGCCATCGCCGAACACAGCCGTGTCGTCACCCATCACGGCAAGTTTGACCTGACCGTCATGGTGCAGGCCGGGCTGCCCGATTTCGCCATCGAGTTTGACACGATGCTCGCCGCGTACCTGCTCGGCGAGTCTGGTGTTGGACTCAAAGATCTGGCGTTCCGTCACCTCGGTTGGGAGATGACCGAGATCACCTCGCTGATCGGCACGGGTCGTAACCAGACGACGATGGACAAGGTGCCGCTCGCCGACGTCGTGCCGTATGCAGGCGCCGATGTTGAGAGCACCATGCGCCTGCGCCCCATCCTTGAGGAAGAGCTGATTGCTCGAGAACAGATGCCGCTCCTGAACGACATCGAGTTACCGCTCGTGCCGGTGCTGGTTGAAATGGAACGCAACGGCATCGCCGTCGATGTCGCTGTCCTGGAAGACCTCTCGGAGAGTATGGCGACGCAGATTGAGCATCTCGAAGAGCGGATTTACGCGCTCGTCGGGCACGAGTTCAATCTGGGCTCGACGCGCCAGATGGCAACAGTGCTGTTTGAAGAACTCGGTCTGCCATCGGGGCGACGGACGAAGACGGGATTCTCAGTCGGGCAGGAAGTTCTCGAAGGCTTGCGCGGCGCACACGAGGTCATCGACCTCATCCTTGAACACCGAACGGTCAGGAAGATCAAGTCGACGTACGTTGATGCGCTGCCGTTGCAGGTGAATCCAAAGACTGGCCGCGTCCACACGACGTTTAATCAAACGATCGCCGCAACTGGACGGTTGTCGTCGACCGATCCTAACCTGCAGAACATTCCCGTGCGCTCGCCGCTCGGGCGTGAAGTGCGTCGCGCCTTTGTTGCTGCCAACTCTCCTGAAGAACGCCTGTTTGATGAGCCTTCGGTGCTCTTCTCGACCGATTACTCGCAGGTCGAGCTGCGCATCATGGCGCACTTCAGTCAGGACAAAGCGCTCCTGGAAGCGTTCAACAACGGGCTCGACGTCCACAAAGCCACGGCTGCGCAAGTGTTCAACGTACCCATCGACGAGGTCACGTCGGACATGCGCGCAACGGCCAAGACGGTGAATTTCGGCATCATGTACGGAATGCAGGCGTACGGACTGTCGCGCGATACCGGCATGTCCCGACAGGAAGCGACACAGTTTATCGAGCGCTACATGGGTCAATTCGACGGCGTCCGCGCCTACCTTGCTCAAACGATCGTCGAAGCGCAACAGGTTGGCTATGTCTCCTCGCTCTATGGTCGGCGGCGCTACGTGCCGGACATCGCCGGAGGAGGCCCGCGACGGATGGCGGCAGAGCGAGCGGCGATCAACATGCCGTTGCAAGCAACTGCGGCAGACATCATGAAGATTGCGATGATCAATGTCGCGAAAGAGCTGACGGAGTCCCGGCTACGCGCGCGGATGATCCTGCAGGTGCATGACGAGCTGTTGTTTGAGACTCCGGAATCGGAAGTCGAAGCATTGCGCGAGCTCGTGTCGCGAACAATGCGCGACGCAGCATCACTCTCAGTGCCGCTGGAAGTCGAGTCGTCGATCGGGCCAAACTGGGGCGATATGGTCGATCTGGAATAGACGTGGGTGTATCGTAGGTTATAATGGGATGTCAGCCGTGAAGCGCGCGGCACAGGGACAGAAGGACTACTGGTAATCATGCCCACCTATGACTATCTATGCGATTCGTGCGGTCACCGCTTTGATCTTCGCCAGAGCTTTTCAGACGACCCGATTCGAGACGGTCCGGTCTGTGGATCGAGCGTGCGGCGCGTCGTGTATCCCGCCGGAGTGATCTTCAAGGGCTCCGGCTGGTACATCAACGATAGCCGCAATGGCGCTCCCTCTACTAGCCCGTCAAAGTCGAGCTCGGAGTCGTCTTCTACAACGTCAACAACAACGTCGACGACGACATCCGAAGCGAAAGAGGCCGTCAAGAGTTCCACGGATTCCTGATCAGGAACAAACGGCCCGCCGGCAAGCCGGTACGAAGCCAGACTCGACACCACGGGGGAGGGCACAGCAACGCCACCCCCGTTCTGTTTGTCCAAAGCGATGTCGCCAGAAAGGCACTTAGCATCATGGCACTGATGGTCTACAACACGATGACGCAGTCCAAAGAACCCTTTGAAACAGTCGAGCCAGGCATCGTCAGCATGTATGTCTGCGGACCGACTGTGTACTCTGACGCGCACATCGGCCACGCGATGTCAGCCCTGACGTTCGACATCATCCGGCGTTATCTGGAGTGGAACGGTTACGAAGTCCGCCACGCACAGAACTTCACGGACGTCGACGACAAGATCATCAACCGCGCTGCGGAGCTTGGCATCGAGCCCGAAGCGCTCTCGGAGCAGCTCATTCAGGACTGGCTCGACGAAACAGCGGCGATGAACGTGCTACCGGCGACGGTCTACCCGCGTGCGACGCAGGAGATCGACGGCATTATCAGGATGATCCAGGATCTGATCGACAGCGGCCACGCCTACGTCGTCGAAGGCGGCGACGTGAACTACCGCGTGACCAGCTTCGATGGCTACGGCAAGCTCAGCCATCGCAACCTCGACGAGATGCAAGCCGGCGCACGCATCGAAATTGATCCGCGCAAAGAGAACCCGATGGACTTCGCCCTCTGGAAGGCAGCCAAGCCCGGTGAACCGGCCTGGAAGAGCCCGTGGGGTGAAGGTCGGCCCGGCTGGCACATCGAGTGCTCCGTTATGGCAATGGAACATCTCGGCAACACGATCGACATCCACGGTGGCGGATCGGATCTCATCTTCCCCATCACGAGAACGAGATCGCCCAATCCGAGGCGGCCAGCGGTCATCGTTACGTTAATTTCTGGATGCATAACGGCTTCGTCCAGGTGAACGAAGAAAAAATGTCCAAATCGTTGGGCAATTTTTTTACCGTGCGCGAGGTATTGCAACGCTACCAACCGGAGGTGGTGAGGCTGTTCATTCTGGCGAGTCACTACCGGGGTCCGCTGAACTACGCCGACGAAAATCTGGACCATGCCAAGGCTTCGCTCAACCGCTTGTACACGGCGTTGCGTGGTTTGCCGATCCTGGACGTTTCAATCGACGAGGGCTGGCGCGCCCGGTTCGAACAGGCCATGGACGACGACTTCAATACGCCCGAGGCGCTGGGGGTCCTGTTCGAGTTGGCCCGTGAAATCAATCGTCTGCGAGACGAGAATGAGATGGTGGCGGCAGAACGGGCGAGCAGTTTACGGCAAGCCAAGCTCGTTCAGCTCGCGGGTGTGCTCGGCTTGCGGCTCGGTGCAAACACCTCCTCTGGGACAGGCGATGCAGCGCCGTTCATTGATCTCCTGATCTCAATCCGGGATGAGTTGCGGGCAGCGAAACAGTGGACGCTGTCCGATCGGATTCGTGATGAGCTAGCAGAACGAGGGATCATCGTTGAGGACTCGGCCGACGGAGCGACCTGGCGGCGCAAGGACTGACAGTCGACGGCGAAAGCCTGGCGGCAATAGCGAGATCCTGTACGGCAGGAATGCCGTTCGGGAGTCGCTGCTCGCGAATCGTCGTCGCCACCAGCGTCTGCTGGTCGGTGACGGTATTGAGCAGCATGCGCGCATTCAGGAGATCACACAGATAGCAGTCGATCGGGGTATTGAGGTCAAGCGCACACCGCGCCATGACCTCGACACGCTGGTCCAGCGGCAACCATCGAAGTGTCGCCCTGGTCACCTCCGCCTATCCGTATGCGGAAGTGCTGAACCTCGCCGAGCTGGCCGCGAATCATCGGGCCCTGCTGGCGCTCGACGGACTCGCCGACCCGCAGAACGTCGGGACGCTGCTCCGGACGGCTGAGATCACCGGTATTGCCGGTGTAATCATTCCGACCGATCGAGCGGCGTCGATCACGCCGGCTGTCGTCAACGCATCGGCTGGCGCAGTCGAGCACCTGAACATCCTGCAGGAGGTCAACCTCAGCCGCTGGCTCATGCGAGCCAAAGAGGCTGGGTTCTGGGTCGTCGGTCTGGCCGGTGACGACGAGGCGTCATCGTTGTTCGAGGTCAGCATGCAGCCACCGGTCGTCATCGTCACAGGCTCCGAGGGAGCGGGCATACGGCGGCTCGTGCGAGAGACATGCGACATCGTCGCCGCAATCCCGATGGCAGGGCAGATCGCTTCTCTGAATGCAGCAGTCGCCGGATCGATCGCACTCTACGAGGTGTTTCGCGATCGTGACAGCGATTCTGATGCTGTGGTGGTGACGTAATGCCGCGACGGTATACACTTGTTGGTCGCGCGTCCGCAACGCGAATGTCGGCGCGCGCAGAATGCGAACGAGCATGACACAGCAGACGTGCGCGGCACGTGAATGCACGAACATCGCGTTGCAGACAGTGAGGAAGGGCAGGGCGTGGTCAAGATCATTTTGATGCAGGACGTCCCCAAGTTGGGTGACGCCGGAACAGTCCAGGATGTTGCGCCGGGCTATGCGCGGAACTTTCTGATCCCGCAAGGCATCGCCACCATTGCGACCCGTGGCTCGATCAAGCAGGTCGGGCGACAGGCAGCCGAGGCAAAGCGGATCGCAAAGCAGGAAGAAGAGCTGCGCGGTCTGTCCGAGCGCATCCAGGGCACCCGCATTGAGGTGCAGGTACGCTGGCGAGCAGGGCCGCCTGTATGGCTCGATCACAGCGGCCGACGTCGCAGAGAAGCTTGCCGCAGCCGTTGGCGAAGAGATCGACCGCCGTAAGGTCGACCTCGACGAGCCGATCCGTTCGCTCGGCGAGCACGAGGTGACGGTCCGGCTGGTTGGCCGACTCACTCCGACGATCACCGTCGTCGCGTTCGACCCGGACTACGTCCCTGAGGCGGAAGCTTCCGAGGACGAGGCCAGCGAGGACGAGCCGGACGAGGCAGCCGAAGAGGCGGAGTAGCCCACCATGGTGCAGGCGATCGATCGGCTTCCACCTCACAATATCGACGCGGAGCAATCCGTGCTGGGGTCGTTGCTGATCGATCGCGATGCCGTGATCCACATCGCTTCCTATGTCAAGCCGACCGATTTCTACCGGTCGGCTCATGGCGTCATCTACGAAGCAATCATCAACCTCTACAATCGCCGCGAGCCGACTGACCTCATTACCCTCGTCGATGAGCTGCGGCGCACAGACTACCTGGACGATACCGGCGGCGAGACGTATCTCGCCGAGCTGATCGCGGCAACACCAACCTCGGTACACGTCGAGTACTACGGGCGTATCGTGGAGCGCACGGCGACGCTGCGACGCTTAATCAGCGCCGGCACTAATGTCGTCTCAATCGGTTACGACGACTCGCTGAACATCGAGGACGCGATCGATCAGGCCGAGCAGGCCATCTTCAACGTGTCCCAGCGCCGGTCAACGAAGGATTTTCGTACCATCGGCGAGGTCCTTGAGGAGTACTTTGATCGGATCGATACGCTCCACCAGAACAAAGGCACGATCGTCGGCGTGCCGTCCGGCTACGCCGATCTGGACAAGATCACCGGTGGCCTGCAGCCGTCGGATCTCATCATCATCGCGGCCAGACCAGCAGTCGGCAAATCGTCGCTCGGGCTGGGGATTGCCTACAACTCGGCAATCCGCTATGCCAAGACGGTCGGCCTGTTCGTGCTGGAGATGTCGGCCGAGCAGATCGTCCAGCGTCTGCTGTCGATGGAGACCGGCATCGACTCTCACCGGCTGCGGCTCGGCTACATCGACGACAGCGAATGGTCCAGCGTCACGCGCGCATTCGGTCGCCTGTCGGAAGCGGCGATCTACATCGATGACACCGCCTCGGTCAGCATCATGGATCTGCGCTCGAAGGCACGGCGCCTCCACGCTGAGCGAGGGCTGGACATCATCATCGTCGACTACCTCCAGCTCATGACGGCAGGCGGCCGCAGCGACAACCGTGTGCAAGAAATCTCGACCATTTCGCGTGCGCTGAAGCAACTGGCTCGTGAGCTGAACGTGCCGGTCGTCGCGCTCGCGCAGCTCTCTCGTGCAGTCGAGACACGCCAATCGCATGTACCGATGCTCTCCGACCTGCGTGAATCCGGTTCAATTGAGCAGGACGCCGACATCGTCGCGTTCATTTACCGCGAAGATGTGTACGATCCCGACACTGAGCGCAAGGGCATTGCCGACATCATCATTGCCAAGCACAGAAACGGCCCCGTTGGCACGGTACACTTGAGGTTCTTCGACCGCACTGCCCGGTTTGCGGATCTCGAAATGTACCGCGAGCCGGATCTGTAACAACGATCGCTCCCGTGTGACGCCATTCAAGAAGGACTCGACCGTGCCGTCCGACCAAGCCGGAGGATTCGACTCTTCCATTCCGGCGCAAATCCTTGCCAAGCTCATCAGCGATGTCTGGAATCCGCTGGATGTCAAAATAGTGCTTGGCGTCGCTACGCTCGGCGGAACGACGGAGCTGGTGGCAGAAGCGGCCCTGCTCGCGGACGCATCGCTCAATCACGGGTCGCGCGCGGATGGCTCCGACCGGCCCGTCAGCGAGCGGCTGCTTGAGGCGCTGGAGCGAGTCGTCGCGCGCGGGCTGGTGCTGCGCTTGGTTGATGAGGCGAGCATCCACTGGCTACTCCTCGGCACGGACGAGAATCAGCGTCTTGCGCGCGTGCCAGAGCGGATATACCCGGGTGAGCGCGCGCCGTGGAAGGGAAAGCTTGTCCTGGAGCGACCGACAATATTCGGGCTTTACGAACAGAATATCGGCCTGGTAACACCGATCATCGCTGATCGACTGGTCGACGCGCTGGAACGCTATCCCGAAGAGTGGGTCGAGAGTGCGATCGAAGAGGCAGTCAGCTATAACCGACGCAACTGGCGCTATATAGAACGCATCCTGGAGAACTGGGCGACGGAGGGCAGAATCGATGAAGCCGATCGGGGATCTGCTCAGAGGGATCTCAATCGAGAGAAACACCTCCGAGGCAAATACTCACACATCTTCCGACGAGGGGGTCTGCCCGATTTGTAAGGGCGCCGGCTTCCTGCGCATGGATGCGTCGGTGGACAGTCCGAACTTCAGCCGCCTCCTGCCCTGCACCTGCAAGCTCGAAGAGCGCCGCCAGCGATCGCAGAGCCAGGTTCGACAGTTCAGCGACATGTCGGGATTTCGCGAGATGACCTTCGAGTCGTTCGACCCGACGATCCGTGGTGCGCAGGAAGCATTCGAATCGGCGCTCGCCTTCGCGCGGCATCCGCATCGCTGGCTGGTTCTCGTTGGCCCATATGGCTGCGGCAAAACGCATCTGGCCGCAGCGATCGCCAACTACGCTTTCCACGAGCTGCAAATGGGCCCAGTGTTTGCGGTGGTCCCCGATCTGCTCGACTACTTGCGGACGACGTTCGGGCCCGATTCTGAGGCGTCGTACGACGATCGGTTCAGCGCGTTTCGCGGCGCTGATCTCCTGGTCCTCGACGATCTCGGTACGGAAAACGCCACTCCCTGGGCGCGCGAGAAGCTGTTCCAGATCATCAACCATCGTTACAACGAGCATGCGCCGATGGTCGTCACGACGAATGACCTCGATCGAGTAGATCCGCGCATTCGCTCGCGGCTCGTTGATTGGCAGCTAGCAACGACGATCTATATCGATGCGCCGGACTACCGCGATCGGTCACCACGGCGTCCCCGGCAGCGCAGTCGATAGCAACGCAGGGATTCGTTGCAGCCGATTCGGCAGCGAACATACGCGCTCGGCTACAATCAGGGCAGAAGCGTCGCCGTCGTTCGTCAGGGTAGGCCATGCCGGAACTTCCCTGGATATTTACCAGGCTCGATCCCCGTGCTCTGATCGATATCCTTGCGGTATCTCTCATCTTCTTCTGGTTACTCTGGTTTGCGCAACGCACCAGAGCGGCCCAACTTATCCGTGGCCTGATTATCCTGATCGTCACCGTCCTCGCTGCATCACGCATCTTCGATCTGACGGCGCTGAACTGGCTCATTTCACGTGCCTGGCCAATGCTGATCGTTGCGATCCCGATCATCTTCCAGCCCGAGTTGCGGCGCGCACTGGAACAGCTTGGCCACACCAGCGCCTGGCTGCGTCCGCCGTTCGCCGTCCCCGCCGACCGCGATGCTGAGCGGACGCTGGATGAAATCAGCCGTGCGGCATCACAATTGAGCCGCATCGGATACGGTGCACTGATCGTTGTGGAGCGCGAGACGGGGCTGCAGGAATACGCCGATCGCGGTGTGCGCATCGAGGGCGTTGTCTCACGCCAGCTGCTGATCAACATCTTCTTCCCGAACTCGCCATTGCACGACGGAGCGGTCATCATCCGCAACGACAAGATCGTCGCCGCAGCCGCCATCCTGCCGCTCTCCGAGCGCGAGATTCCGGGCGGCAAGATCGGCACGCGCCACCAGGCTGCCATCGGCATCACCGAGGAATCGGACGCAATCGCCATCGTCGTTTCGGAAGAGACGAACCGCATCTCAATCGCGCACAACGGGCGTCTCACCGAAAACCTCGACGCCGAACGACTCCGCCGCGCTCTGCGCTCGCTCCTTCGTGTTGGCGAGTCGGCCGACGAACAGCCACCGGAAAAGCCTTCGGCGACCCGCAACTTCATCGACCGCGTACGCGGCTGGTTCTCCCGGCCATCGAACAGCGACGCGACCCACAACGTGAGCTCGTCGTCGAGCCGTCGTCAATTACCAGATAAGTCGAATCCCCATGATTGAGTGGCTACGGCGGGTTGCCGATACCGGAAACGTCCTGCGATTTTTGCTTTCGCTGATCCTTGCGTTCGCGCTGTGGGCATGGGTGACGAATGAGAACAACCCTGAACAGACCTACCTGGCCAACAACGTTCAGGTAGAGATCCGCAACATGGCGACCGGCCTGCAGCTCGTTACGCCGCTCGATGTTGTCGAGGTTCGGATACAGGCACCGCGGACAGTCATTCAGACGCTAGATCCGAGTGAGATTGTCGCCTGGGTCAACCTTGAGGACCGAACAGGCCCCGGGGCGGCGAATGAGCGCGTCCGCGTTGATGTGCCGTCCGGTGTGCGGACAGCACAAGTCACGCCGGACGAAATACCGGTTGAGCTCGACACAGTCGTGTCGAAGACGTTCCCGGTCAAGCTGCTCACACCAGACGATCTGCCACGCAATCTGGAAGTCACCGAGTCCAATGTCGACGTTGACGAGGTGACGATCACGGGTGTCCAGCGCAATGTTGAGCGTGTGTCGCAGGTGATCGTCCCGGTGGATATCGCCGGCCACACCGAGTCGTTCACCTCGCAGGTCACACCAACTGCGGTCGATGCCAACAACGCTACGGTTGAGAGCATTACGATCGAGCCGGCCAGCATCACTTTGACAGTGGAACTCGCCTCTCGCGGCAAAGAAATCCCGATCTTTGTCCAGTGCGGTTGCACTGCTGCGCCGGGGTTTGCCGTTCTCGGCTATCCGCAGGCATCGCCTTCGACGATCCTTGTCGACGGTCCAACAGAAGCACTCAGCGGCATACAGTACCTGTACACAACGCCAATCGATACCGGCGACCTGACCGCGACAACCGTCCTGAACGATGTGCAGATTGATACGTCGACGCTTCCTGAGGGTGTCACCGTCGAACCGTCTGTCGTCAGCGTCCTGGTTCAGATCAGTCAGCAGACTGCAACGCGGACGTTCGACAACATCCCGATTCAGGTGCTGAATCGCCCAGCCAACACCACAATCACGGTAAACCCGCCGACTGCGCTGATTACTGTCGAGGGTCCACAAGAGGACATTGACGCGTTGACCGGGTCAGAAATCTCGATCGTTGTGGATGTCAATGGCTTGGGAAGCGGGACGCACAACATCCGACCGCGCGCGATTCTGCCGCCGCGGATTCAGTACACTGACGAACCGACGCAGGTAACGGTGACCATCACACTGCAGCCAACACCGGTGTCGCCTGAGCCGACTCCCTCGCCAACGTCGGAGACGTAGCGATTACGGTCGCGATGGCGCTCCCATTTGAACCTCGTAGGTGAGAAGGATTGCTTCCGCGACTTCACGCATGGACTTGCGATTGTCCATGCTCGTCTTGCGCATGCGATTGAACGCCTCAGCCTCGCGCAGTCCGTGGACTTCCATCAGGACGCCCTTGGCCCGCTCAACGAGCTTGCGTGTTTCGAGCGCCTCACGAAGATCGGTCACCTCACGCTCAAGCTCACTCATGTCGCGGAACCGCGACATGGCCAACTCAATGACCGGCATCAGCTCAGTCTCGCGGAATGGCTTAACCAGGTATCCGCAGACGCCAGCTTCCTTGGCTCGACCGATGAGCGATTGTTCGGAGAACGCCGTGAGGATGACGACCGGCGCAATGCGACGCTCGGCCAGATCCTGAGCGGCGGTGATGCCGTCGACTTCGGGCATGCGGATGTCCATCATGACGAGGTCGGGGCGGAGCTTTTCGGAAAGCTCGATTGCTTCGCGGCCGTCGCCGGCCTCGCCGACAACGTCATATCCGAGATGTGTCAGCATCTCCCGCAAATCCATGCGTATCAGGGATTCGTCGTCGGCGATGATGATACGCGTGCGTGGGGCTGATGTCGGCGTCGACATTCCCATACCCTCCTCTGCAGGAGTACCCCGCGTCATTGCACGGTGCCGATGCTTCAGTGAATCGGCAGTACGATCCTGGGAGTCCCAGCTCGCCAGGAAGCAACGCGATCTGAATTCGTCACAACTCTGAAGGTCTTCGGTCGGGGCGAGAGGATTCGAACCTCCGACCACCGGTACCCCATACCGGTGCGCTACCGGACTGCGCCACGCCCCGTCAATACAGAGTCAGTATACGACATCAGAGGCCGCGCACATGGCACGGCCTCTGAGTGGATCCTACGAGATGGTTACTTGACCTCGGCCTTGGCGCCGACCTCTTCGAGCTTGGCCTTGGCGGCTTCAGCCTCGTCCTTGGTCACGCCTTCCTTGACTGCTTTCGGCGCAGCCTCAACGAGATCCTTGGCCTCCTTCAGGCCCAGGCTTGTCAGCTCGCGGACAGCCTTAATGACCTGAACCTTGCTCGCGCCGACCTCGGTCAGGACGACGTCGAACTCAGTCTTCTCTTCCACGGCTTCGCCGGCTCCACCGCCAGCTGCCGGTGCAGCTGCAACAGCCATCGGCGCGGCTGCCGTGACACCGAAGCGATCCTCAAGCGCCTTGACGAGCTTGGACAGGTCCAGCACGCTCAGCTCTTCGATCGCCGAGATCAGTTCGTTCATCTTCTCTTCGGATACTGCCATGGTTGATTTCACTCCCTGTCACAGTCTGTGACGATTTCAAAGACAGTGTCTTACGCTGCGTCGGTTTCGCCGGCGCCACCGAGCTGATCCACACGCGCCTGCAAGACGTACATGAGCGAGCGCATCGGCGCAGCAAGTACGCCGACAATGCCGTACAGCGGGCTTGACAGACCGCCGACGACCTTCGCCACGAGAACCTCGCGGCTTGGCAGACTCGCCAGAGCCTCGACCTGCTCAGCATTGATCAGCTGGCCTTCGAACATGGCCGACTTGATCTGCAGAATGCGCGACGAGCGGGCAAAATCGGACAGAACCTTGGCGGGCTGAACTGGATCATCGAACGCGGTCACGATCGCGGTCGGACCGACGAGCTCCGGTTCCAGCGCCTCCATGTCATGCTGCCGCGCCGCCAGCCGGGTGAGCGTGTTCTTTGCGACGCGAACCTCGGCGTTGTGCTCACGCAGCTGCGTGCGCAGGTTCTGCATGTCTGCGACCGACAGACCACGGTAATCAGACAGAATCACGAGCGTCGAACGCGAAAGCGCCTCGGCAAGCTCCTCGACTGTCTTGACCTTCTTTTGCGTAGGCATGTGCCGTTCCCTCCCTTCCTCAAGATTCAAACGAAAACGCCCGCGCGCCTGCTGGCACGAGGGCGTTCGCACGAATCATGATGAATCGCGGTCAGGTTCCTCGCAACCTCGGCCGGATGATTAAACTCGCGAGCGAGTCCCGGCTGTCTACGGCGCGTGCGTTTCGTTTGTTGTGCGGTACTCCCGGATAGTGTCCCTATCCCTAGGAAGCCGACGCAACCGCAGCGGCAACATCCAGCGGAATACCGGGGGTCATTGTACCGGTGAGCGTGATCGACCGCAAATAGACGCCCTTCGATGCGGATGGCTTGTTGCGCTGGATGGCGTCAATGATGGCGTTGACGTTCTCGACAATGCGATCTTCAGAGAAGCTCACCTTGCCGACGGCCACGTGAACGAGGCCGGTGCGGTCGTTGCGAAATTCAACGCGACCGCCCTTCAGTTCCTGGACAACGCCAGGAAGATCTTCAGGCGTGCGCACGACGGTGCCGGAGCGAGGATTCGGCATCAGGCCGCGGCGTCCGAGGATTCGACCGAGACCGCCAACCTTGCCCATCTGGTCGGCCATGGCAATGGTCGCGTCGAATTCCAGCCAGCCATCATTGATCTGCTTGACCAGGTCATCGCTACCGACGTAGTCCGCGCCGGCTTCTTGCGCGATGCGGGCAGCGTCGCCGACGGCGAACACCAGCACGCGTACTACTTTGCCCGTGCCGGCTGGAAGGGTAACCGTTGAGCGAACTGCCTGATCCGCCTGACGGGGGTCAATGCCGAGGCGGAAATGAACCTCGACTGTCTCATCGAAGCCTGCCGAAGACATCTTCTTCAGCAGATCGACGGCCTCTTTGACTTCGTACTGGCGATCCGGCTCAAGCAGCTGGAGCGCGTTCCGATACTTCTTACCGTGCTGTGCCATGCATGCATCCTTCTGTGGTTCTGGCGGGGCTACGCCCCTCCCACCGAATACGGGTTGACGTGTGTTTAGACGACCTGAATGCCCATCGAGCGCGCGGTGCCTTCGACCTGCTTCATGGCACCTTCAATGTCGACGGCGTTGAGGTCGCGCATCTTCAGCTCGGCGATCTCACGAACCTGGTCGCGAGTGACCTTGCCGACAGCCGTCTTCACATTACCTGCACCCTTGTCGACACCAGCGGCGCGGCGCAGCAAGTCTGCTGCCGGCGGCGTCTTGGTGACGAACGTGAATGACCGATCCTCAAAGACGGTGATCACAACCGGGACAATCTGACCGGCCATGTTGGCGGTGCGTTCGTTGTACTCCTTGCAGAAGTTCATGATCGCCACGCCATGCTGACCGAGCGCCGGGCCAATCGGCGGCGCTGGAGTCGCCTTCCCAGCAGGGATCTGGAGCTTGATGTAGGCCCTGATCTTCTTAGCCAATCCTCGAACGTCTCCCTTCCTGACCAACTACCTGGGCACGGAAATGCCCGCACTCCGGTGCGGGCACACGCACGAATCTGCGCGCTTACACCTCGCGCTCAACCTGAAGGAAGTCAAGCTCGACAGGCACTTCGCGTCCGAAGAAGGACACGAGAACCTTGATCTTGCCTTTCTCCTGGTTGATCTCATCGATTGCGCCACGGAAGTCAGCGAACGGGCCGTCCATGATGCGGACCGTGTCGCCAACCGAAAGCGAAACCTTGATCTTGGGTGCTTCGGCAGTCATGCCGCGCATAATCGAGTCAACTTCAGTATCGCCGAGCGGCATCGGCTTGTTGCCGGACCCGACGAAGCTGGTGACGCCAGGGGTGTTGCGAACGACGTGCCATGACTCATCGTCCATGACCATCTTCACCAGCACATAACCGGGGAAGACCTTCCGCTGCACAGTCTGGCGTTGGCCAGCCTTGATCTCAATCTCATCCTGAGTCGGGACGACGACCTCGAAGATGCGATCGGCAACGTCCATTGACTCGATGCGATGCAGCAGATTCTGGCGCACCTTGTTCTCATAGCCAGAGTAGGTGTGAATCACAAACCACTGGCCTTGCGAACCCGTCTCTTCGGCTCGTTGTGCGTCTCTGGCTTGCGCCAGGCGCTCGCGAATCGACCGTGCCACCGTTCCTCGTCTCCCGTTCCGGATCCACGCAGCCCGACCCGATGTCAGGACGGGATCCACTCCCAGATCCGGATAAAGATCGCGTCGATCCCGCCCAGAATCGCCCCAAGGATCGCCGCCATCGCGATGACGAGCAGCGTCAGATTCCGTGTCGTTTCCTGATCCGGCCATGACACCTTGCGGATTTCCGCCATCGTGTCCCGCACCAGCGTCTGGAGCGACCCAATAAGTCCCGAGCGCTGCGCGCCCTTGCTTGTCGTCCTGGTCGACATGTCGCCTTCCTCGTCGCGTGGACCGTGGCAGACCGCAGTACCATGTCGCGGCCATACCGGAGAATGACTGGGCTCTCAACACAAAGACGGGGCGAGCGTCAACGCTCCGCCCCCACAACCGTCGCTTCAACTTCTGTGCATCCCTTCTCTGGTGAGAAGGGGCAGGGCCGGCAGGAATCGAACCCGCAACCTACGGTTTTGGAGACCGTTGCTCTACCAATTGAGCTACGACCCTAAATTGTTAGCGCGGCTACCGCGTCTCGCGGAACAGCCGGTGCGAGCGACAGCGCGGGCAATACTTCCGCAACTCCAGGCGACTCGGATCATTCCGCCGATTCTTCTCGGAGGTGTATGGTCGCTCTTTGCACTCCGTGCATTCGAGCGTTATGACCATCCGATCCGCCTTGCTCTTCTTCGCCATTATACATCACCCACTTCCGGCGGT
>JAMLIA010000005.1 GCA_023954495.1 Thermomicrobiales bacterium
GCTGGGCGGGTCTTCGACTTCAGACAGTTCAATCGTTCAAGGTGCTAGCGACCACCGTAATCTGTCATCTTGAGGCCGCAGCCGAAAGATCTCCCACCCGTTTGCCTCAATCCAACTCCGGGGGAGATTTCTCGCGTGCGCGCTCGAAATGACAGGACAAGGGGGACGCTGCCGCGCCGACAGTTTGGCGTTGACGACCCACTCAACATGATAGAGAAAAGACGGACTGTCGCGTCTTACGCCTTGATACGTTGGCGGGGACGACCGGCGCAGCCTGTTACTGGAGCGGCAGCGGCACAGTCAGGACGGTCTGGAGTGCGCCGTCGGCGACGAGGAGTGCTACGCCGCCGGTTGTCACGGCGATGCCGTACGGGCGGCGAACCTGGCCGACACCGAGCGGGTCTCCGGCGTTGCCGTCGGCATCGAACGGGACGATCACGCCGAGCGTCGACATGGTGACATAAACGTTGCCGTCGTCCGAGACCGCGATCCAGGGCTCGAAGTACAGTTGATCTTTCCACTGGGCAACTGCCCATGCTCCGAGCCAGGTGCCATCACTGCTGAAGCGCGCGATGCGGCCATTGTGCGCGTCGGCGACGAAGACGGTGCCGTCCTTGCCGACCGCGATGCCGACGGGCTCGAGCAGTTGACCGTCGCCGGAGCCCGTGCCACCGAAAGCCCGCACGAATGTGCCGTCGGTCTCGAAGACCTCGACGCGTTCGTTGCCTGTGTCGGTGACGTAAACGAGGCCATCGTGGATAGCGATGCCGCGCGGACCGTAGAACATGCCGGTCATCTGCTGCGCGTCGGTGCTGTCCTGCAAGTCGGCGAATTGGCCCCATGTTCGGAGCGGCGTGCCGTCGGCTGAAAAGACGGAGATGCGATGGTTCCAGGTATCGGCGACATAGATTGAGCCGTCTGCGTCGATGGCGACGCCGTTTGGACCGCCGGCACCGGCGGCGGAATTGATGCCGAGCTGTCCTTCACCTGCGCCACTCGTGCCGAACGTGCGGATGAACGAGCCGTCCGAGGCGTATTCCTGGACCCGTCCGTTGCGCGAGTCGACGACGACGATCGTGCCGTCGCTGCTGATCGCCACGCCGCGCGGGCTGTTGAGCTGCCCCTCGGCCGACCCTGCGCCGACTCGGTCGGAGAGGTTGAATGGGCCGGTCGCCTGGAACAGCCGGTTGGCAATATCGGGCTCGGCGAGGACAGTGAACTGTTGCGCTTCTGGCTGGCGATCCAGGTTGCGGTCAATGATGAACGCGGCGAATCGACGCCACTCGTCCGGATTCACGATCCCGCTGAGCAGATTGCTCCATTCTGGAGCAGCAAACATGGGAGCGAGATCGTGACCATAGATGTAGTCCTGGCCACGCATGGATGGCGCAACGAGGCTGGCGTCGCGGCTACTGTCGATGATGACGATCTGCGCGTCTGATGGCGCAGCTCCGCTATCCGGATCAAAGATCGTCAGGTTCGGGTACTGACGGAAGTACCAGGCGAATGGCTGCTCGATCCGGGAGTCGATTGCGATACGGAGGCCGTGCCCGCCGGTCGGATCCGCTGAGTCGCGCTGGTTCAGCGTCATGTCGCGAGACAGGCGTTGCAAGCGTCCGACGACGATCGGGATGTCAGCAGAGAGCGCGTGCGCGGCAAGCGGGTCGCCCGGCTCACCCGGACGTTCGGACGCGGCCAGCACGCTCGATCGGATCGTCAGGCCGCCGAGAAGCACGAGCCCGATGAGGAAGGCGAGTACGAGGCGGTCGCCGGTGACGCGACGGCCAATGGCTGACAACGCGAACGCCAGAGGCACGACCGCGACCAGCGCGACCAGCACGAAGCGCAAGAGCCAGTCGGCGGCGTTGCCACCGGTTCCAGACGTCAGCAGACCGAAGAGGCTCAGCAGCGCCGCAAGCATGAGCGTCGCAGCGGCGACGTAGAGCGTGCCCGGCCCTTCACGGAGCGAGCGCCAGGGCAGGCGCGCGCGAAGATGTGCGGCACCGATGGCGGCGAGCAGCGTCAGCGGGATGACGACGCCGACCCAGGCGGTGAGGTTGTTCCCGCCGAGCAGTGTCGAAGCGACGAACGCGGAGAGCGCCCAGATCGATGTCGAGCGGGTCAGCGGGGTTGCGCGGCTGGTCACGACGGCGACGATCGCCAGCACGACCAGCAGCGGTTCGTTCAGCAGCAAGTTGAACGCCGTCATGTGCCATTGAGTGCCGACCTCGGCGATGTGGTCATTCCAGAATGCCCGCCCGAGTGCCGCGAGCGAAGCAGTGAAGCTCCCGGGCCGCGTCAGCAGCACCGTGGTGGTCAGTATGATCGTCGCAGCGCCGGCCGCGACGGACGGCGCTGCTAGCGTTGCCCATGTGTGAGGACGGCGATCGAGCGCTCTGGCAATGAGCACAGCGCCTGGCCAGGCAAGACCGACGAGCACGATGCCATACGGATCGCTCAGGATCATCAGGGCGCTCGCAACACCGGCGAGTACCGCCCAGCCGAGCGATTGACTGTTTCCGGACCAGATCACGGCGAACAGGATGACGAGCGTGCCAAGACCGGCTAACGCGGCACCATCGACATTGCGGGCGGCCACGATCATCGTTGGCGAGAAGGCGGCGAGGACGAGCGCAGCCGCGCTGATATCCCAACCGAGCCGGCGGTGGAACGCGAGCCAGAGCAGGACGGTCGCGATCCCGGCGAGGCCGAAGGCGACGCGCACGATCGCGTCGTTCGCGCCGCCGACAAAGATGGCGAGCGCCGCCCACTGGACGGTCGCGGCGACGCCATGGAGGTCGTCAGACACATTCTCGCCACGCACGATCCACCAGGCGCTCAGCGCCGAGTCACCGCCGCTTGCGGATAGTGGCCAGCGATCGAGCCCGACGAGCCGCAGGAGCGTTGCGGCGACGATGGCAATGCTGGCGAGCGCCCAGCGGCCACCGGCGAACGGAAGGTCGATGGCGCGGTCGAGCACAGACGGCAACCGCCGCGTATCGACCTGCCAGGTTTCGTCATCGAGTGGCATGTCGCGACTCAATCCGCCCACACCCTTCCGTCAGCTAGTACCGAATCTGATTCCACGTCGACAGGAGATCGTTGCGCACGTAGACGCGGAAATTGAATGAACCGAGCGGAGCCCACAGCTCGCGGAACGCGACCAGCCGGAACATCTTGGCCTGTTGAGCCGGTTCGTGCATGCCCCAGACCGAATGCCAGACGCTTTCGGCCACGTCGAGCGCCGAATACGGCGGCTCCTTGTCGTTCTGATAGTTCTGGCGATTTTCCTTGTTCAGCTCTGGTGCAATTGCGAACTTGCGGTACGTCTCATCTTCAGGGAACCACCAGCGCATCGAGTACTCGAAATATGTGTAACCCTCCAGCATCGACGCGTTCGCGCTGCCAGCGTCGCCGCTCAGATTGTCGTTGGAGATGATGACAATCGGCGCATCGGTCGGCTGGGCGATCGTCGTGCCGAAGAACTTGCGATTGGTGTAGTTGCGCAGATACCACTGGAATGGCCACGACGTTCCCGAGTCATAGGCGATCGGCATGTCGAGTCCGCCGGTCAGCTCGCGTGAGAGTGTGCCAATGTCGGTTAGCGCCTGCGGCACGTCCGGCGATGTCTGGACATACACGAGCATGTCGATCGGCACGTCGCCTTCCTGATACGACATGCGGAAGGTGACGTGTGCCTGCCCGATCAGGATGACGGCGACGGCAGTGATGCCAAGCACGCCGGTGGCCAGCTTCGGGCCGAGCCGGAATGCACTCCAGAGAACGATGACTGCGAGCCCGACCAGCGGGAGATACAGGATCCAAGGGTTGTCGGCGATGGCTGGCCGCATCTCACGGATCAGCGGGCCGTCTTCCATCTGCACCCACGGTCCGGCGCTGCCCCAGGCCCAGAGTGCGAACCAGGCCGCTGTGAGGACGGGCACGCCGACGGCAGGCACCCAGATGGAGCGGCGGTGCAGCCGACCTTCGCGAACGGCGCGCTCGACTGACTCGATGGCTGACCCGACAACCGACGCCGCCAGGATCGCCAGCGGCAGGGCAGTGTGGACGCTGAGCCACGGCATCTTCTCACCGGCCCACGAATAGATCGCCAGGTTCATCACGATCCAGTAGATCGCGAAGCCGCGCAAGTAGGTGCGCGGATCGACCGTCTGACGCTTGAGGATGGCTGGGATCAGGCGGCGTGCAGTGAGCATCACTCCGACCGGAAAGAGGAGAATGCCAATGAACTCGTACTGCGCGAGCAGCAGGAGGTAGTAGAACCACGGCTGATCGGCGCGCTGCACGTCGTGCTGGCCGAGCCAGTAGCCGAGGGCACCGACCGTGCCACTCGCCAGACCGCCCATGTTCATGAACAGGCTAGTGTAGAGGGCAGTGAACAGGGCCAGGCCAAGGGCAACTGAAATCCACAGTGTGCGTCGTTCGGTGAGGACGCGTAGCAGCGCTGCTGCTGTTGAATCGTGTGGCTGGCTGCCGAGTACACCGGCGAGCCACGATTCGGCTTCCAGGTCGCGCGCTTTCCCGAGCGCGCTGAGGACGCCAACGATCCCCAGCACGGCAACTCCGAGCGCGGCCAGGAAGATCGGGTGGACTGCGAGGTCGATGGCGAAGGATCGAACGTTGCCGCTGGACGGGTCTTCCCAGGGGATGCTGGGCAGGGCAGGTGCGCCGAGCTTCGGCAGCAGCACCCAGACGGCAGCGAGACCGACGCCGGTTGCGACGACCACGCCGAACGCCGTCCGGCTCACTTGCCACGTCACGACGGCGAGGATGAACGTGACCATGATGAACGCGATGATGAACGAGACTTCCATTGTCGCGAAGAGCAGCCCGGCCATGATGCCGACCAGGTAGACCCAGCGCGGCTCAGGTCGCTCCATGTAGCGCAGGCAGGCGATGACGATCGCCAGCGTCGCGACGAGGACAAATGGATCGTGGCGGATGTAGCGCGTGTAATAGAGGATCGTTGGCGAGAAGAGCAGGAATGTCGAGCAGGCCAGTGCGCCCCAGCGACCGAGGAACTTGGAGTCGCGCAGCAGCGCCGGCATCAGGACGAGCATGACACCGAGCGCAGCCGGCCAGATTCGGGAAACGTAGTCGTTGTCGCCGAAGAGCAGGAACGCGAGTGCGTCGGCGTGAAAGAGCGTCGGGCCGTGCATGAGCGGATCGTGAATGTAGCCACTGCCCACGGCATAGAGCCACGAGAAATAGGCGTGCAGGCTCTCGTCGTGGTGGAGCGCACGCGATGATAGATCCCAGAAGCGCGTCACGGCAGCGAGAATACCGAGGACAACGTAGGCGATCAGCTCGACCGTTATGCGGATGCGCGGCACCACGCCAGTGACACTCGGTGTGTCACGTGCCAGCGTCACTTCATCGGCGGACATGTCAACGTCGGCGGCGAAGACCGAATTCTCGACGCTGAGCCGCTCAGGGCGCGTATGATTCATCGTGAGGCTGTTATCCTGCCGCAATAGTCGCCCGCACAGAGCGCCTGACGCGTCGCTTGCTGCTGCTTTCCACAGGCGCGGATGCCCGACGTAGTGTACACAGAGCCTCTCCGGGCTGTCAGACGTGATCGACAAGCGTTGTCGCGCTCATGCGTCTAACAAGCCGTTGCGCTGGAGAGCGGTACGCCAGGAGAGGAAGCGTTCAGGTGGCTGACCGGTTTTCCGCATCGAACCACGAATCTAACGGGCACGAATTTGCGCGGGTTGCGCGCCTTTTCATTGTCTCCGACGGTGGCGGATCGACTGCGGAGGCGGCGATCGATGCGGTGATGGTTCAGTTCCCCGACACCGAGTTCTCGATCACCCGTCGCCCTGGTATCCGCACTCGCGAACAGGTGTTGAATGTTGTGCGTGAGGCGTCGGCGGCGCAGAGCATCATCGTCCACACCATCGTCATTCAGGAGATTCGTCAGATTCTGGTGCGCGAGTGTCGCCAGCGAATCATCCCGCATTTTGACCTGATCGGGCCGCTGATCGGGCATATCTCGCAGCAGGTTGGGCAACGGCCAGTGTTGCAGCCGGGTATCTCGCGTGGCATCGACACCGACTACTTCAAGCGTATCGACGCGATTCAGTTCACTGTCCAGCATGACGATGGGCAGAACGTCAGCACCTTGTCAGAGGCCGATCTTGTGCTGGTCGGTGTCTCGCGCTCGTCGAAGACGCCACTGTCGATCTATCTCTCCATGCGCGGCTGGCGGGTCGCCAACATCCCGATCGTCCTTGGTGTGCCGCCTCCGCCGCAACTGCAGGAGATCGATCAGCACCGGATTGTCGCTGTCACGATCGACTCGCCGTACCTCTTGGAGATTCGCCGCAATCGCCTGCAGGCGCTCGGCCAGCAGACCGACGGTGCGTATACCGATCCGGATCAGGTCGGCGAGGAGATGGCCTACTTGCGACGGATTGTGCGCAGCGGCTACCCGTGGCCGATTGTGAACATCACCGGCAAGTCGGTCGAGGAAGCGGCCAAGGAAGTCATCGCGATCATTGAGGCGCAGCGGGCGCTGGACGATCCGCTCTACGGCACGCCGCTGCCCGCCCCGCCATTGCGCAACGACGAAGAGCGACCCTGACCGGATAGAGGAACGAGCCGCGTGAGGATCAACCTCACGCGGCTCATTGGTATTACGGAGTTTCGGCTAGTCGCGCTTCTTGAACAGCCCACCAGCAGCATCGCTGATCTTCTCACCGATGCCGGACGGAATCTTGTCCGAGAACTGGCTGAGTCCGGGGATCTTCTCCGCCAGCGCGTGAATTTGCTCGTCTGAGGCGTTGTTGGTCAGGAAGTCGGTGAAGACCAAGACTGCTTTGTTGGCCTGGTCGGCGCTCAATCCGGCCTTCTCCTGCAACTCCTGGAGCAGCTTGTCCATGAACCCCCTTCGTGTGGGTGCGTGGGAACCCGTATCGGGTTCCGAGATGTACGACTTCAAAGCCTACAACGTCGTGTCTTCGATGTCATAAGCCCTGGCTTCCGCCTCGTGAGCAGTTACCGACAAATGGATCTTGTCGCCGTCAACTTCGCTGACCCAGTCCATCGGCACGCGGATGTCGCGGGTGAAGATGAGCCCCTTCTTGACGAGGAAGCCGGTGAGCTGCCCATCGTCATCGAGATAGACTTCTTCGACCGTACCAACCTTATGGCCATCTGCGCCGACGACATCGGTGCCGTCGCTGATGATGACGTCGTTCTCTTCAACGTTGGTGCGATTCTCGACGATCGGCGGGTCAACTGGCGCGGCATCAAAAAAGCTGTCTTTGCTGCCCTCATACCCGCGTCCAACGTACGGAGCGCCGTACAAGTACAACCCCGCCCCGCCGGCATTCGGCAGGATGAATGGGACGTTGTGCAGCTCATCGTCCGGTACAGTCGAGTAGTGCGTTTCGACGAACTCTGGCAGCTTCGTCGCTGCCTCTTCCGGCATGTCGAGCACGAGCTCCTCAACTTCATGGCTGGCGATCATCCCGACATCGACGATGTGGCGGTGGTGGCCGAGGAATCCCCCAGACACAATCATCTCGACGATCTGCCTGGACTTGGGGTCCAGAACCAGTCGCTCGACGCTGCCGAGCTTCTTGCCGTCTGAGGTCAGAACGTTCATTCCAAGATCAATTCGCATGTCGGTCTCCGATTCATTCCGTATTTCGTTCTTCCCGCTGTGCCTGTTGCAATCCACATGCCACCTTGTTTCTGGGATGTTACGGCAGGATTCCTGCGCTATCGCTGTCGCGATGAGGACGTTCAGAGATGTGAGGGAGAGACGGTGGTCAACGAAGGACCTTCTTGGCGACCGCGGCAGATGATCGACGGGCGACAGAGCTCTCTCGTGGCGCGAGCAATGCCGATCTACCTCGCGCTGTTGCTGGCGATCCTGACTGTCGTGGCGTTGCTACTCGTTATCAAGATGACCGACGTCCTGATGCTCATTGCCATTGGTGGGTTGTTTGCGGCGGCGATATCGGGCCCTTCGGCGCGATTGGAGCGGTGGCATGTGCCGCGGCCGGTCGCTGCGCTAGTGATCTATATGCTTTCGTTGGCTGTGCTCATCGGCTTGGGCTGGTTCGTTGTTCCACCCCTCGCGGGCCAGATTTCCAACCTGGTTGATGACGCGCCCGACTACGTGGATCGCTACGAAGACGTTCGCAGGCGTTACGACGAGCTCCGAGAAGACTACCCACAGCTCAGCAGTTTCGATGAGCAGATGAGTGGGTTTCGCGACCGGATTGTGGACGGTGTCGGCGCGCGACTTATCGATCTACCAACTCGATTGTTCAGCGTGTTCATCGATCTGCTCGCGGTATTCATCATTTCGATGCTGCTCTTGTCCACACGGGAGCGGATCCGCGATCTCATACTTTCAATGGTTCATCCGAATCAGCGCGAGCAGACGCATCGAGTAATGAAGATGATGTGGGATCGCGTCGGTCTGTACGTCCGCGCCAAAGTGATCGTCATGGCGATCATCGGCGCGATCACCTATGTCGCGTTGCTATTGATTGGTGTTCCGTTCCCACTGGTGCTGGCGATTGTGGTGGCGTTTGGTGAGATCATCCCGCGCGTTGGCCCGTGGCTGGCGCGCATTCCGCTGCTGGCAATTGCGGCGTTGCAGGGCTGGGAAGTGTTTGCACTGACCTTCGGCGCGTCGATTGTGATTGAGAACTTGAAGGGGCTGGTTATCTCGCCATTTATCGAGGGCGACCAACTCAACATCCATCCGCTGCTGGTTATCATCGCTGTGCTGATCGGAGCGGCGCTCCTCGGGCCGTTGGGCGCGTTCATCGCCGTGCCAGCTGCCGCGGCTATTCAGGTGCTGTTCGAGGAAGTCGTTCTGCCCTGGCGGCTGGGGCAACTTGAAGAAGTGACAGTCGCGGCCGAAGTATCAGAGCGGCGTGTGGAATAGATCGCCGACCGACATGTGAGGGTGCCGGTCGGCAGATCATCGATACTCGGTCAGGCGTCGCCGACTCGGCCGCCGTCGAACGTCTCGTCACGCGCATTGCGGCGCATGAAGGTCAGGTACTCGTCCTTGGTCATTGGCGGCTTGCTGGTTTCGAGGATGTGCTTGGCGGTCTCGGCGCTTCCGGCCAGCAGGTCGATGACGGTCATCGCCATCAGCTTGGCCGGCAGGATGTACGCCTGATACTTGTCCTCGATGGCCCAGTCGGTGCCGTGGCCAGTGCCGGAGAAGCCGCGGACGTGCGGGTGCAGGGCCGGCATGATGTGGGCGATGTCGCCCATGTCGGTCGAGCCGGTCTTGTGGCCGGTCTCTTCCCACTGATCCTCGGCGTAGAAGTTGAAGAAGTTGCCCTTGAACAGATCAGCCATCTGGCGATCGTTGAACAGCGGCATGTAACCCGGCAGGGTCGCGATCTCGACCGACGCGCCGAGTGCAACGGCACCCGCTCGCAGTGCGCGATCGACCTTGCGTCCGGCGTCTTCGATGGCTTCGGCGGTCTTGCCGCGCACCATCGTCTCGAAGCGGACGTCGTTCGGGATGACGTTCACGAGGTCGCCGCCGCGCGTCAGAATCGGGTGGATGCGGACGGTGTCCTCGTCGCGGAACGTCTCACGCTGGGCGTTGATTGACGCCAGCGCGATCTCGGCGGCGTAGAGGGCATTGATGCCGCGATGCGGTGCGCCACCGGCGTGGGCGGCCTTGCCGACGAAGCGCGCCTGCTTGCCGATGAAGCCGTTGTTCGAGGCACTAACACCGGCGATTGCTTCCATGTTCTGGCTGCTGGCCCCGTGGACCATCATCGCCATGTCGATGTCGTCGAACGCGCCGAGTCGGATCATCTCGCTCTTGCCACCGAGGAATTCGGTTTTGCCCTCGCGGCGGAGCTGGACGCGGTAATCGATCTCGACGTACTCCTCGGCCGGGACGGCAAAGAAGGCGACGTTGCCGGCCAGTTCGCCGAGCACCCCGGACTTGATCAGCCCGTTGGCGACGCCGAGCATGGTCGTGATCTGCGCGTTGTGGCCGCAGCAGTGCGCCGCGCCGGTTTCGGGGTTGGCGAACTCGTGGTCGGCGACGAGCACCGAGTCCAGCTCGCCGATGACGCCGACGGTTGGTCCGGCTGTGCCGCCGGCGACGACCGTCTTCAGGCCGGTGATCGCAATCTCCTCGTGATAGCCGAGCCCGAGGCGCTGGAACTCACCGGCCACAATGTTGGCGGTCTTGAACTCCTTGAAGCCCAGCTCGGGATCACGGTAGATGCGCTCGCCGACGCTGATCAGGTGGTCGGCGTTGCGATCGATCTCATCGAGTACACGTTGTTTGAGCTCTTCGTGCTGCATTCTGCCCTCTCCTCGTTTGCCAACGATATCGGCCCGTATGTTCGCCGAGGGCAGCCGGTGCGTCAATGTGTGTCTGCTGCGACTGTAGCTTCGAGCTGCTGCGCCAGCATCGCTGCGCGTTCCGCGTAGCCGTGTTCAGCGCCCCAGAGCATGCGCACGACGATGTGCCAGACGCTGTAGAACCCCAGCGTTGGCAACGGATCGGCCAGACGCGGATGTGGATACGCGCGAGCGACCTGCTCGGCGAACTCCACGCCGAAGTCATCGGCAATGTACATCAGGTCGCGGACCGGATCGCCGAGGACGAGTCCCTGAAAGTCGATGATGCCGGTGACGGTCAGATCGTCGGGATTGACAAACACATGATCGGCCGAGACTTCGCCGTGCAACAGGACCGGTTCCGACTGCCGGTCCGACTCGCGGGCCATCTGCGCCTCTGTCAGCGCATGCAGCCTGTCCAGCGTCGACTGCGCGACGAGTCCGTGCTGCTCGATTCTGGACAGGTCATTCGCGTAATGCGGAGCCGATGGCCCGTCGGCCATGCCGTCTTCGGTGGCTGCGAACGGGTACCAGGCGACTGGGATGCCGGCGGACTCGGTGAGCTCGCGC
The DNA here is from genome assembly GCA_023954495.1 of Thermomicrobiales bacterium. Classification (NCBI taxonomy): domain Bacteria; kingdom Pseudomonadati; phylum Thermomicrobiota; class Thermomicrobia; order Thermomicrobiales; species Thermomicrobiales bacterium. The sequence goes on from JAMLIA010000005.1 coordinate 10,939, forward strand.
GGCGTGGCGTGCAGGTCAGCGAGGAACGCTGCGAGCGCCTGTGCTGCCGCATGCACGCGTTTCGCGGTCATGGTCTTGAACAGTGAGCGTGAAAGAGGCACGCCGCTCAACCGACGGGTAATCAGGAAGCTTCGTCCGTCCGGCAGATGCCCGGTTGCAGCATTGGAGGGGATGGCGAGTGATACCCGCTGTTCCAGCATCGGCAGCATGGCTGCTGCGCGGCTGAGTGCATTGCTCGCTTCGGCCGTTCGGCCAACCAGGAGAAGGAAGGCTTCGCCGATCTCGTGGGCGCTGCAATAGTCGCCACCGTCGAGTTCGGGCAGGTCGTCGGGTGACAGGTCGCCGGACGCGAGTTGATCCGCCAGGCGGGTGTTCTTCACAGGCAGCTCCCGAATGTCATGACGTACGTCGCGCAAACAAAAGCGCGGCTCCAAAGAGAGCCGCGCTGCTGTAGCGCATACGGGATTCGAACCCGTGATCTCCGCCTTGAGAGGGCGGTGTCCTAGGCCGCTAGACGAATGCGCCACGCTTAGCCGGTAGGCCGCGGCGAGTATAGCAATCGCCGAATCGGCCTGTCAAACGTGTGCTGAGTGAGCAGCGTCCGGCTGCTGCGCGCGCGTTCGCGCCTTAGAACATCCCGGTGCGAACCATCGCCTCACGAACGGCGGTGTAGTCGCGTCGGGCCTCAGCGGCAGAAGGGCCACCCTCAGTCTGGTTGCGAACGATCATGCCGTAGTACGACTCGAAGTCGCCGTCGGACATGTCGCCAGTGAACGAGCGAATGATCTTCTTGAAACGGTTCATGTGCTGTACCTCCTCGTACTTCATCAACCTGTGAGAACTATATCACCATATGCGGATATGTGCAAGGGAAGGTGAAATATCCGTTTCGCGGTACCCGGATCGACCGAAGCGCGCTCAGGTCTTTCGCTATCAGCCGTCTCGGCTTATCATCTGCACTACCCTCAACTCTGATCTGCGCCGCCGTTGTCTTGAAGGGACGTTCGTTGGAGAAGCTGATCATCTCAGCGGCGACGACCGGTTCGAAAACGTCGCGTGCTCAGACCCCGTATGTACCCATTACTGAAGAAGAAATCGCCGCGCAGGCGGTCGATTGCTGGCGAGCCGGCGCGGCGATCGTGCATATCCACGTTCGTGACGAGAACGGACAGGTCTCCTGTGATGCCTGGCGTTACCAGAAGGTGACTGATCTGGTCCGGGCAGCCGGGTCCGACGTGATCATGAACTGGTCGACCGGCGGCGGTGCCGGGATCGTCACTGATGAGCAGCGCACCGCGCCGGTTCGCAATGCGCCGGAAGTCGCAAGCTTCGATTGCGGCTCGACGAATTTCGGCGATGGCGTGTTCATCAATTCGCCGTCGTTCCTGACGAACCTGGCTCGCGAAATGAACGAGCATCTCGTCACGCCCGAGATCGAGATCTTCGATAGCGGCATGGTCGAAAACGCGCGACAGCTCATAGACGACGGATTGCTGCAGCCGCCGTACTGGTTTCAGTTCGTCCTGGGGTTGCGCGGCGGTGCCCCGGCAACGGCCCGCGAACTGGCGCATCTGGTCGATTCGCTGCCGCCGGGATCGAACTGGTCGGTCTGTGCGATCGGGAAGTACCAGCTACCGATGAACGTGATGGCGCTGGCAATGGGCGGACATGCGCGGACCGGGCTGGAAGACAACATCTATTACGGTTATCGCGAGTTGGCGACCAGCAATGCGCAACTTGTCGAGCGTCTGGCGCGCCTGGCCACTGAGATGGGCCGACCGATCGCCACGCCCGATGAGGCGCGTGAGATCATCGGCGTCAACGCCCGGCGCGGAACGATCGGGGTGTCATGACCGACGCATTGACCATCGTTGCGGCCGAACTGTCGCATGAGACAAACACGTTTTCGGTTGTGCCGACCGATCGCGCGGCGTTCGAACGCGCCGGGCTGCGGCGTGGTAACGAGATCCCGGCGGCGTTGCGCGACACCGCGACATCGTTTGCCGGATTCATTGACGGAGCCGAAGCGAACGGCGTCATCCTGCTGCCCGCACTCGCGGTCTGGGCGACACCATCGGGTATGGTCGATGATGAGGTGCTGGCGGAACTCGTTGACAGCATCATCGAAGCGATTGCCTGCTCGCGACCGCACGGTATCGCGCTGGCGCTGCATGGTGCGATGGTGACACGCGCCCACGAAGACGCCGATGCCTGGATCCTTGAACGGGTGCGCGAGGCCGTGGGCGACAGCACTCCGATTGTCGCGACGCTGGATCTGCACGCCAACATCAGTCCGCGCATGGTTGAGCTGGCCGACATCCTTGTTGGTTACGACACCTACCCACACGTCGATCAGCGTGAGCGAGCCCGCGAGGCGTTCGATCTGCTGATGCGGCTGTGTCGCGGAGAGATTCGCCCGGTCTCCTACCTGCTGAAGCCACCGATGATGCCGACCTCGCAGAATATGCCAACCGGCCGCGATCCGATGCACCGGATCATCGAGCGCGCCAACGAACTGGAGTCGCGGCGCGGCGTGCTGAACGTCACCGTCGCCGGAGGCTTTCCGCCGGCCGATACTGAGGAGACCGGATTCAGCGTGCTGGTCACCACCGACGGCGATGCGCGTCTCGCACGGGAGATCGCTCAAGAAGTCGCCTCAACGGCATGGGAGCGCCGCAGTCAGTTTCTCGGCGGGGTGATCTCGTGGGAAGAGGCCGCCGAGATTCTGCATTCATCAACCAGAAGCCCAACTGTTCTGGTGGACATTGCGGACAATCCGTGGACGGGTGGGCCTGGTGATTCAGCTGAGCTTGTCCGATTCCTTCTCAGTCAGGGCATTAGCAACGCCTGTGTTGCATCCGTGTGCGACCCGGAAGCGGTGGCTCGCTGCCTGGAGGCTGGACCAGGTGCGACGATTGATCTGGAGATCGGCGGGCACACCGATCATTTGCACGGCGCGCCGCTTGCGATAACCGGTGAGGTACGCAGCCTGAGCACCGGGCGCTATGTGAATGCCGGGCCGATGCACGCCGGGATTGAAGTCAACCTCGGGCCAACTGCGGTTGTGCGAACGGGCGGGGTTGAAGTCCTGCTGACGACATACGCCGAGACACCGATTGACCTGAACGTGTTCCGGTCTCAGGGCATCGAACCGACCGAGCGGCAGGTCATCGGGCTTAAGGGCAAGGGGCATTTTCGGGCGGCGTTCGAGCCGATCGCAGCACAGGTGATTCTGGTCGAGGGCCCCGGCATTACCGGATCGGACCTCTCGCGGCTGTCATTCCAGCGTGTTCGGCGGCCGATCTGGCCGCTCGATCCGGATGTGCAATGGAGTGCCGCCAAGGCTGAGGGGTGGCAGTATGATTGAGTATTGGCGAGTCTGGTTCGGGTATTCGCGAGTCATCACGAGAGAGTCAGACCGGAATCGAGGAAGTGCGGCAATCGGGCACAGGCCCTGAACGCGCGTAACGGGAGGCGAGGAAATGGTCGAAACCACCGAGAAGACTGCGAGCAGGCACGGCTTGGACCACCATGGTGTGCGGCCAAAAGGTGTTGTGCACTGGAACCTGACAGCGCCGCTACTGTATGAGGCGGCGATCCGACGAGGTGAGGGGATCCTGTCCAGCCACGGAGCACTCTCGGTGGCGACCGGCGAATACACCGGTCGATCACCAAAGGACAAGTTCATCGTGCGAGAGCCGGAGAGCGATGCTCTTGTCGATTGGGGTGCTGTCAACCAGCCGTTCGATGCCGACGCATTTGACGCCATGCACGAGCGCGTTGCGGAGTTCCTGAGCAATCAGGAAGAGCTCTTCGTGCAGGATCTGGATGTCGGCGCGGATCCTGAATATCGGATGCCGCTTCGTGTCGTCGGTCAGCGAGCATGGCATTCGCTGTTCGCGCGGACGATGTTCATTCGCCCAGCACGCGAGACGCTGGCCGATCACGTGCCGCAATTCACGGTGCTGCATGCGCCGGGCATGGAGGCCATACCTGAACGCGACGGCACCCGCTCGAAGACCTTCATTCTGGTCAGCTTCTCCAAGGGCCTGATCCTCGTTGGCGGCACTGAATATGGCGGCGAGATCAAGAAGTCGATCTTCTCGATCATGAATCACCTGCTGCCGCAAAAGGGCGTCATGCCGATGCACTGCTCGGCAAACATCGGCGACGACGGCGCGGTGGCGCTGTTCTTCGGGTTATCCGGCACCGGCAAGACGACGCTCTCGTCCGATCCAAGCCGAACGCTGATTGGTGACGACGAGCACGGCTGGAGCGACAACGGTGTCTTCAACTTTGAAGGCGGTTGCTACGCCAAGGTCATCAACCTGTCGGCCGAGGCCGAGCCGGATATCTACCGCGCGACCCGTCTGTTCGGGACGGTTCTTGAAAATGTCGTGCTCAATGAGGACACGCGGGCGATCGACTACACCGATTCGTCATTGACCGAGAACACGCGTGCCGTTTACGAGTTGGGCGTCATCCCGGGTGCTTCCGAGGATGGCACCGGCGGCCTGCCGCGCAACATCCTGTTCCTCACCGCCGACGCGTTCGGCGTGCTGCCGCCGATCTCGCGTTTGACTCCCGATCAGGCGTCGTACTACTTCCTGTCGGGCTACACCGCCAAGGTAGCCGGCACGGAGCGCGGCCTGACTGAGCCGGAGGCGACCTTCTCGACCTGCTTCGGCGCGCCATTCATGACGCAATCCCCCGGAACCTACGGGAGGCTGCTGCGTGAGAAGATCAATCAGTACAAGCCGAATGTCTGGCTGGTGAATACCGGCTGGACCGGCGGGCCGTATGGCATTGGTCACCGGATCTCGATCGCGCACACTCGGGCGCTGGTCGATGCCGCACTCAACGGCGATCTCGACAACGTCGAGTTCCGCACCGATCCGATTTTCGGTGGTGAGATCCCTGCGGCAGTGCCAGGCGTGCCGACCGAGGTGCCGACTCCGAAGCAACACCTGGGATGATGCCGACGCCTACCGCAAGCAGGCGCTGAATCTGGCGGAGCGTTTCGGAAGAACTTCGCGAAGTATGGCGACGGTGTGGATGATGACGTCCGCAACGCCGGTCAGCGCTGGATAGCGAGCCGACTGGCTATCAACGAAATCCAGAAATACACGGAGAAGCGGGCACCATGCGTGCCCGCTTTTCCGTGCCTCACTTCAGTTTGCGACAGTGAACCGCGCAGGATCGAACGCCTTCAGCGCCGGATCATCCTCGCCGGCCAGAATACTCGCCGTCAGTAACTCGGCCGTCGCGGGAGCGAGAAGGGCACCCGAGCGGAAGTGGCCGGTGGCAATCCAGGCGTTTTCGACGTGCGGAACGCGTCCGATGATTGGGTCGCCGTCGGCAGTTCCCGGCCGAAGTCCGGCCCATGTTGCGGCCAAGCGTCCCTGATTCAGCGATGGTGCCAACGTCTCGATGCGCTCGGTGAGCCAGGCGACTCCTGCCGGTGTCACGCTGGTGTCGAAGCCGGCCTCGTGCTCTTCGGTTGCGCCAACAGCGATGCTGCCGTCCGCGCGCGGCACGACGTAGATGCCGCCAGCTGCGACAACACTGGTCATTGGCGTTGGCGGCGCTGTGATCGCCAACATCTGACCGCGCACTGGAATCGTCGGGATCGACACATCAAGCGCATCGCCGAGCGTCCGGCTCCAGGCACCGGCAGCGATGATGACCGCGCCGACCGGGTGCTCACCATCGAACGTCTGGATGCTGGCGACCTTGCCGCGACTCACGTTGATCCCGATGACCGGTGTGTGCTCGCGAATGACTGCGCCGTTGAGCGCAGCGGCGCGTGCGACTGCGGTCGTCATGCGGGAGAGGATGACGCTGCCGGCTTCGGCGGCGAACACGCCGCACCCTTCGTCGATCGCGAGGACCGGTTCTCGCTCGCGGACATCAGCTGCCGAGTCGATCCACTCGACCAGCATGCCGTTCTCGGTCTGCCACTCCAGCGCGGCACGCATGCGCTCCCGATTTGCCTCTGGTCCGAACTCGATCTCGCCGGTGTGAACGTAGCCAACATCGATGCCGGTGGCGTCCTGCACCTCGGCGATGAGCGATGGATAGCGCCGGTAGGCGCGTAGTCCCAACTCGAGCTTGGTGCCATAACGCGGTGACGGTGGTGAGATGATGCCTGCGGACGCCCAGCTCGCTTCGCGTGCGAGCTCCCGGCGCTCTAGCAGTTCGACGGTCATGCCGCGCCGCGACAACTCCAGTGCGAGCGTTGCGCCGACAATACCGCCGCCGATGATGGTGATATCGCGTAGACCAGTCTGTCCCATGCATCCTCCCCCAGAACGATCCCGGATCCCTCAGGCACGGAGATACCATGAGCGGTGTGCCCTGTCCAGAATCCATTGTGCGGGAGACCGTGGAATAAGAGAGGATGCTGTGGTCGGACTGAGGCTGCTATTGTCGCTGCAGGTCGCCCTGATCAACGCGCCACTTCAGAAACTGGAGTCGCTTCCACTCTGTCAACGAGTCGACGTACTCGACAAATGGGTAGCACGCCTTCAATGCTTTCAGAGCGTCAATCTGTTCGTCGGTAAAACCCTGCTCGACGAGGTCAGCAACTGTGACTTCCGAGCGGGGAGTGAGCGAGGAAGCCGTCAATCCTGTTCCTCCATTCCATACGACACCGATACAACTCCATCAACGTAGTATCGAGTTGGAACATTCCCCTGGGTCGCGTCTGCGAGGCCGCGGGTCTGCCCCTACTGATGCAATTCCTGAGCCAGCGCTGAGGTTACGAACGTCGAACGCAAACATCCCCCGAGCCTGCCCGTTGAGGCGGCCCGGGGGATGATGCTTGCGATCGGGATTGTGCGGCGTGGCGAGCCTAGCTCTCGCTGTCGCCTTCCGCCTCAGCGGCTGCAACGAGCAGCTGCTCGTCGCGGCCCTGAATCCGCTGTCGCTGATCCAGCTTCTTCTGTCGTCGCTCGGTCTTCTTGCGACGAGTCTCACCCTGGGCACCTTCGAGTCGGCGCATGAAGCGCTCGACCTGACCGGCGGTATCGACGATGCGCTGCTCGCCCGTGTAGAACGGGTGGCACTTGTTGCACAGATCAACCCGCAGGTTTGGCTTGGTTGACCTTGTCGTCCAGGTGTTGCCACAGGAGCAAACGACGGTTGCTTCCTGATAATTCGGATGAATGCCAGCCTTCATGACTGTTGACTCCAGGTTCCCGTTCTCTCGTGGAACGGTCGTAGATGCTATCTAGTCGGCTGCCGCGACTTCGGCCTCAACGGCCGGGGCATCGGCGAATGGGTACACGCTGACGCGCTTGCGGTCGCGGTGGAATGGCTCGAACTTCACTTCGCCGTCAATCAGCGAATAGAGCGTGAAGTCGCGACCCATGCCGACGTTGGTGCCGGGGTAGATCTTCGTGCCCCGCTGGCGGACGATGATGCCGCCTGCGCGGGTGACGTTGCCGTCATAGAGCTTCACGCCAAGCCGCTTCGCCTTGCTGTCGCGGCCGTTACGGGAGCTACCCATACCCTTTTTATGTGCCATTGTGGTCTCTCCGTTTCGTCCCGATTACGACACGTCAGGCGGTGCGGATCTCGTTGATCTGCAATCGCGTCAGTTCCTGGCGGTGGCCCTGTGTGCGGCGATAGCGCTTCTTGGGCTTGAACTTGAACACGCGGATCTTTGGTCCGCGGAAGTGCTCGGAGACGGTGGCGACGACAGCCGCTCCGTCCACAACCGGCGCACCGATGGTAACTCCAGCGTCGCCCGATACCATCAGTACACGGTCGAGCTCGACCTGTGAACCGGCATCGGCGCTGAGCCGCTCGACTGTAATCGTGTCGCCGGCGGCGACGCGGTATTGCTTACCGCCTGTCTCAATGACCGCGTACACCGAGTCCCCCTCCTGTGCCCGTTCTGCGGGCATGTCCTCGAATATGCATCCAGGCTCGTCGTTCAAACATGAACATCAGGCCAACGACATTGCGTGGCCTGCCGACCCGAAAGTATATCCAGTCGTTCGCTTGCCGTCAAAGAGCCGTCTTCAACCGCACGATATAAAGTATGCCATTTGGCGCAAGGCGGTTCGCGGTGATTCGGCACCGTAAACACCCGTCGTTCTTGACACGCTTCTCGAGCCGTTCCTACACTTCCCTGACAAATGAGGTTTGCCCAGATTCCACGCGCCTTCAGGTTCGTTCGTACGAGGTGCAGCGGGAGTCGTCGGGCCATCCACGCGGTGCGTGGCAGGGATCGAGTGCGAGACAACATGACCTTATCTCAAGTCCAGTGTGCCGCGCAGTGTGGCATTTCCCAGATCGGTCGATCGTCGTGAGTGGAGTAGACGCAGCAGCACCCCCCAGGAGGCTCCGAATTGCTACACGCGGCAGCGCGCTCGCCAAAGTCCAGACCGCCCGCGTTGCTGCGATCCTCGAATCTTCGCATCCCAATCTGACCTGTGAGATCGTCGTCGTGTCGACCCACGGTGATCGCGACAAGGAAACGCCGCTCGCTGTGCTGGGCGGGGAGGGCGTCTTTGCCAAGGAACTGCAGCTAGCAGTCCTGCGCGGCGAAGCCGATTGCGCAGTCCACAGCGCCAAGGATCTCACCTCGATCATGCCGGACGGTTTGACGCTGGCGGCGATCCTGGATCGCTCCGATCCTCGTGACGTACTTATCTCGCGGCATCCCGGCGGGCTCGATGGTCTGCCAGCCGGCGCACGGGTCGGAACGAGCAGCCGCCGCCGCATCGCTGAGTTGCGCCTGGCGCGGCCCGATGTAGAGGCGATTGAGCTGCGTGGGAACATCGATACGCGGATTGCGCGCGTGCTCGATGACGCAGATTCACCGTTCGATGCAGCCATCCTCGCCGCAGCCGGCGTCGCACGAATGGATCGCTCCGACATCGTCAGCGAGTACCTCGACATCGATCAGTTCATCCCGGCTCCAGGGCAGGGTGCGCTAGGTGTCGATTGCCGCAGCGACGATCGCGCGACCCGCACATTGCTGCAGGCGGTAACCGATCCGACGACAACGATTGAGGTTGAGGCGGAGCGGGCCTATTTGCGAACGTGCGGTGGCGGCTGCCGCTCGCCGCTTGCTGCGCATGCGCAGGTAGATGGTGACATCGTCAGGATGTGGGCGATGTACGCCGATGAGACGCTGGATCGCATCGCGACCGCCGAGGACGAGGACGACATCGAGGACGCGAACGCACTGGCGTCACGCCTGGCGACGATGCTGCAGGAACGCGTGCAGGCATGAGCGACGCCGCTGCTGTCCTGCCGCTCTCCGGTTTGCGGATCGTCGTGACCCGCGCGACCGGGCAGGCAGCGGACCTCTCCGAGCGACTGGAAGCGCTCGGAGCAGTCGTCGGTGAGTTGCCGGCAATCGAGATTGTTCCGCTGCCGCCGAGCGAGCTCGATGCGCGGCTGAGTCAGATCGACACCTACGACTGGATCGTGCTTACCAGCACGAACGGCGTCGAGATGTTTGCAGGGCGCCTGCGCGACGCAAATGCACTCGTCGCGGCAGTTCGTCGCTGGCGCATTGCAGCGATCGGGCAGGCGACTGCAAAGCGGTTGCGGCAGCATGGTCTGCCGGTCGATCTGATCCCTGACCGCGCCGTTGCGGAGAGCCTGCTCGAAGCGCTGTTGGCAACGGGAGTAGAGGGGCGTCGCCTGCTGTTGCCGGTCGCCGAAGGTGCCCGCGCCGTTCTGCCGGACGGCCTGCGGGCAGCTGGTGCGACGGTCGATGTGGTGGCGACCTATCGAACCATCCGGCCGCAGGACTACGAATCCGATGCCCTGCAGATCGTTCGGAGCGGGGCCGTCGATGTGCTGACGTTTGCTTCGCCCTCCGCCGTCCGCAACACCATTGATCTGGTTGGTGGACCGATACCCGCAGCTGTGGCGATTGCCTGCATCGGCCCGGTCACGGCGCGAGCGGCGAGTGACGTCGGGCTAACCGTCGATATTGAAGCGCAGGATCATTCCATTGCCGGGCTGATTGACGCGATAAGCAGCTGGGCCGCGCAACGAGCGCCGCAGAAGGAGCAATCCAATGTCTGTTGACCGTGATGGCCATCCACCTTTTCGTCGCTACCGTCGCCTGCGTCAGTCCGCAGGTCTGCGGCGATTTGCGCGTGAGACGTTGCTGCATCCGGGCGACTTCATCTACCCGCTGTTCGTCACCTTTGGGACCGGCGTCCGGCGCGAGGTACCGTCGATGCCCGACGTGTACCAGATTTCGGTCGATCAACTCGAGCGCGAGGCGAACGAGCTCCTGTCGCTCGGCGTCGGTAGCGTCATCCTGTTCGGTATTCCGGAGGTCAAGGATGACGAGGCGTCCGACGCCTACGATCCCGAAGGCGTGGTGCAACGCGCGATTCGTGAACTCAAGCGCGCGACGCCCGAACTGATGGTGATGGGTGATGTTTGCTGCTGCGAATACACCACACACGGTCACTGCGGAATCCTGGACGGTGAGATCGTCGACAACGATCGCACGCTGACATTGCTGGCTCGTACGGCTGTCGCTCAGGCGCAGGCCGGCGTGGACATCGTCGCGCCGTCCGACATGATGGACGGTCGGGTGAAGGTCATGCGCGAGGCTCTGGATGCGGCGGGGTATGCGTCGTTGCCGATCCTGTCGTACGCAGCCAAGTACGCGTCCGGGTTCTACGGTCCGTTCCGCGATGCCGCCGAATCAACACCGGAATTCGGCGACCGGCGTAGCCACCAGATGGATCCGGCCAACGCCCGCGAAGCCTATCTGGAGATTGCAGCCGACATTGATGAAGGTGCTGATGCGATCATCATCAAGCCCGCGATGCCGTACCTGGATGTCATCGCCGGGGCGCGTCAACGGTTCGACGTCCCGATCGCTGCCTACAACGTCAGCGGCGAGTATTCGATGGTCCGGGCGGCCGGTCAGGCGGGCTGGATCGACGAGCGCCGGGTGACGATGGAGCTCCTGACGTCGATCCGTCGGGCAGGTGCCAGCCAGATCATCACCTATCACGCGAAAGACGCTGCGAAGTGGTTGCGTGAAGAATATGGCGCTGCCTCGACAGCCGCCGAACTGGTGGGCGGCTAGGGTGACGGCAGCCTAGTCGTACAATCAGTGCATGGGGCCGCAGACACGATCGAGGTACTGCCGGTCTCGATCGATTTCTGGTGACGACGGAGGAAAGCGTGCAGTTCTATCTCAAGTCCGATAAAGCCGATTCGGCTTCCCCAATAGGTGAGACCGAAGGTCGGCAGGTTCTGAAGCGGCTCCGCACTGGCGGACGCAAGATCGTTGACATATACGTTCTCGAAGCGGATGGCGCAATCGATCGCTATCAGGAGCGAACGCGGCGACGTCTCGGCTCGAACGCAATCGCCTCGCGAACATGGTTGTGCGAGACCGCTGACGGGGCCGAGTGGGTCAATGGCCGCTATGTGCCGGAACCGCTAGAGGCGATCGACGAGACGGAGCCGAGCCCGTTGGCCGTCGTGCTGGTCCTGACCGGTGCCGAGTCCATGCCCGAGACGACGATCGAGCAGCTCCAGAGCATCCCGACCGCGTAGAGCACTCAGCCACGTTTCGAGAAGCCCGCTCCAGGCGGGCTTTTTCGTTGTCTGCGCTTCGTGCGATGATCGAACATCAGACAATCGACAGGGAGGGACGCTGATGGAATACCGACAGCTTGGACGCAGCGGCGTTATGGTCTCAGCACTTGGGTTGGGTGGAAACACGTTCGGTCGAACGTGCGATGTCGCGACGACGGCTGCGATCGTCCACCGCGCGCTGGATCTGGGAATCAATCACTTCGACACGGCTGACAGTTACGGCGGCACACGTTCAGAGGTGTATCTTGGCGCGGCGCTGCGGGGCCGAAGACACGACGCAATCATCGCGACAAAGACCGGCTACCCGGTCGGCAGTGGCCCGAACAGCGACGGTCTCTCGCGACGGCGAATCATCGCCAGTTGCGAGGCGAGCCTGCGCCGAATGGGAACGGACTACGTTGATGTCTTCTATCTGCACCGTCCGGACCCACTGACGGATATTGAGGAGAGCCTCGAGGCGCTGGACGATCTGGTCCGACAAGGCAAAGTCCGCTACGCAGCGTGCTCCAATTACACCGGCTGGGAGATTGCCCGGCTCTGCGAGCGCGCGGCGGCGCACGGTTGGGCCGTTCCGATTCTGACGCAGTCGCGATACAGCATGCTGTTCCGCGAAACAGCGCACGAGATCGCCCCGGCGGCGCTCGCCTATGACATGGGCATCGTGCCCTATTCGCCGTTGGCGGGCGGGCTGCTGACCGGGAAGTACCGCTCGGCGGACAACATCGAGCCGGGCACGCGAGCCTGGAACAACCCGAACCTCCAGTCGCTGCTTGCTGATGTGATGCAGGTTGTCAGCGACCTGCGGGCGTTCGCCGAGCGCCACGATCGCACGATCGGCGACCTGGCGATCGCCTGGCTGTTGAATCAGCCGGGAGTCTGCTCAGTCATCACCGGTGTTACCAGTGCGGAGCAGGTGGAGACGAACGCGCACGCCGTAGGTTGGGTACTTGACGACGTTGAGCTCGGTGAAATTGGCGGCATCCTGGCCGCTGCGCCAGTAGAACTGGGGTAAAGCGATGAGTCACGACGAGCAGACGCCGACCTGCCGGAATCGTATCGAAGCGTTCCGAGAGCAACGGCAGCGCCACAACGAACGCATCTTCGAGATCGAGCACTTGGGCATCAAGCGCTTCTTCAGACTGGACAGCGCTGCTTACGAAGAGGGTGCGCTCGATTCGCGGACGAAGGAACTGCTGGGCCTCGTCGCGTCGGCTGTGCTGCGCTGCGATGACTGCGTGGACTACCACCTCGACCAGTGCATCGACATCGGGCTGAGTGATGCAGAGCTCTACGACGCCCTGAACGTGGCACTGGTCGTCGGCGGCAGCATCGTCATCCCGCACCTGCGCCACGCCGTCGAATCGATCGACCTCATTCGTGAAGGACGCAACGAGCGCTGAGTCCAACGCGCGCATGCGCGACATCACTCAACCGCCGGGACTGCCTCGGGCGTTTCGGCGACCGCTGTCGCGCGAGCGCGTGCATTCGCGCGCGAGAAGTAGACGTAAAACAGAATCATTGCCAGTGTCATCGTGACACTGTAGGTGCCGAAGGCGACGTTGTATCCGTGGGTGACGATGAGGCCACCGGCGATGAAGCTGGCGATCGACCAGCCGAAGTTCCACGAGGCCGATCGGTAACTGAACACGGCAGCGCGCGCTCTGGCCGGCAAGAGCTCGGAGATGTAGGTGCTGTCGATCGGCCACGCCATGTTGATCGACGTCGTTCGCAACATGTGAGCGACGATTGCGATTGGGAGATTGGCAGTCAGCATCAGCATCAAATACCACGGCACTGGCGCGAGCCGTACGAAGACGACCGCTTTGAGCGAGCCCATCCGCTGGGCAACGAGTGGAGAGAGCAATCCAACGAACGCTGCCATGAGTCCCGCCGCGGAGAAGATCAACCCGATCTCGCCAGCACTGGCTCCCTGCCGCTCCAGAAACACGTTGTAGAACGGGAACAGCGCACCAGCACCGATGCTCATCAGACCACCAACGGCTATGAAAATTGCCATGTGCCGTCGCACGGTGCGCGGATTGTGAACCACGGGATGCGCGTGCGAGCCGACTTCGTTCTCGTCCTGCGGGATCGATTGCTTGCGCTCCGCGCTCATCATCATCAGCGGGATGATTGCGAACCCGGCGATGACGATGCCGAGGATGAGTGTGTAACGGTAGGCCTCGGCACTTTGCGCTTGCAGGCCGCTGAACAGGCTCAGCGAGCGCGGCATCCAGCCACCCAGCAGGCTTCCGAAGGTGATCGACAATGAGTTCAGCGAGAACGCCAGCGCCGCGACGTGGTGGCGTTCGTGGCTGCGGGTGAGGTCGACGATGAACGGCATGGTCGGTACAAACAGGAAGGCCGTGCCGGCACCGCTCAGTCCGGCACACACGAGCAGCAGGAGCGGGTCGGTGACGATGCAGGCGAGCAACGAGGTCAAGACGAACACGATCAGGCCGATCGAGACGGTGCGCCAGACGCCGCTGCGATTGATCATCACCCCCATGCCGAGCGCCACGACGCCCATCGCCAGCGTGTTGACCGAATTCCAGCGCCCGATGTAATCCTCTTCGTGGCCCAGCTGAACGAGATAGAGGTTAAACAGCAGCGTGAAGACGCCGATACCAACGTTGGAGATCAGGCTGTAGAGCAGGTACAGCTTGATATCGCGGGCATGCGCAAGGACACCGCGAATGTAGGAGCTCACGTCTCATCCGTTTCACTCGAACAGGCCGCAGCGGATTATAGCGGTGGCGTATCCAGATTGTGAGTGGAATTCAGCACAGTCGATGGACGGAAATCGACCAGATAGAGCTTCAGGCTTGTTCGCCCGTCCCAGGTGTCACGTTGCAGGCGTGTGACGATATCAATGTGCGTGAGCCGGAGCAGCTCCGGAAGCCGATGGCCAGCACCAAAGAGGACGGCGCGATGGCCGCGGCGACCTTCAGCACCGACCTGTAGCAGCAGATGGCGACCGTCGCGAGACGTCTTCGCGTAGCGGTGTGAAAGCCCGCGTATCAGCAGGTGCGGCTCAGGGTTGCCCTGCCCGAACGGCTCCAGCTGTTCGAGGGCGTCAACGGTGCCAAGGTCAAGATCGGACGGGTCGGCTTCGGCGTCGATTGCGATCGTCCGTTGCGGCAAGCGCCCGCCGCACAGGTCGAGGACCGATGCGTTCAGCTCGTGGACAAAGGCGTCGAACATCTCTGCCTGCATCGACAGCCCGGCCGCAGCCTCGTGACCGCCGAAGCGATCGAGAATATCGCTGCTGGCTGAGATCGCCTGCACGATATCGACGCCGGGCACTGACCGCGCCGAACCGCGCACGACGCCGTCCCGATGTTCCAGCACGATTGCCGGGCGATAAAAGCGGTCGACAAGGCGGCTCGCAACCAGACCGACGATGCCGTTGCTCCAGCCGTCACCGGCAACGACGATGGCTGGGAAGTCAGGTTGCCAACCGATTTCGCGCAATTGCCCTTCGGCTTCTTCCAGCACGCGGGTTGTTTCGGCGCGCCGATGCTCATTGAGGTCGTTGAGCTGGAGAGCCAATGGTGTGGCGGTCGTGGCATCGTCCGCCAGCAGCAGATCCAGTGCTATATCGGGGTCGGCGACGCGCCCGGCAGCGTTGATGCGTGGGCCGATAACGAATCCGATGTGCCAGGTCGACAGGCGCGATTGATCCAGCCCGGCGCTCGCGCACATCGCTCGCAAGCCCGGCAGCTGCCAACGCCGCATTTTCGAGATGCCCTTCGCGACCAGCACCCGGTTTTCGCCGCGCAGCTCGACGACATCGGCGACGCTGCCAAGGGCGACATACGGCAGGTACATCTCGGCATCGTCGTCGCCCAGCAGCAAGCGCACGAGCATGTAGGTGACGCCAACAGCGGCGAGGTCGCGGAACGGATAGGCGTTGTCCGGACGCTGCGGGCTGACGAACGCGACGCTTTCCGGCAGTGCGCCACTGTAGTGGTGGTGGTCGGCGACGATCGCGTCGATTCCGTTGTCGAGCAGCATCTGCAGCTCGTCCGGGCTGCTGCTGCCGCAATCGACGCAGATGACGAGATTCGGCTGCTGATCAACGATCTTCTCAGCCATCGGCATCGTCAAGCCGTAGCCATCGCGCAGGCGATGCGGGATCATCGTCGACGGCGTTGCGCCGAGACGGCACAGAACCCGAACAAGCATGGCCGTCGAGGTCAGCCCGTCAACATCGTAATCGCCATACACGAGGATGCGCTCACCGCGCTGGATGGCGTCCCGCATCCGGCTCACTGCGCGCTCCGCGTCCGGCAACAGCGCCGGGTCGGCCAGCGATCCCCGCAGCGGATTCAGGAAGCGCTCTGCGTCGGCTGCGGTGGTGAGTCCGCGAGCGCGGAGGATCGCTGAGATCAGCGGATCATCGACGAGAAGCTCAAGGCTGGAATGTCGGGTTGGCTCTATCCAGAGAGCATTCGAGCCGTGTTGGCGTGGGTTGTCATTGCAGGTGTCGGTGTCAGCTTGCATTCACCGGCTCATCACGCAGGATGTGGATTGAATCTGCCAGCTCCGCGCCGAGGAAGTGCTCTTCGCCATTGACGTTGAGGCGGAGCGGTCCGCCGAACGGCATGCGTTCCATCAACACGATGCGTGCTTCGGGATACAGCCCGATGGAGCCGAGGTAGCGCAATTTGTCCGGGTCGTCGTCAGTGACGCGACTGATCGTCCCGGAATCACCGACGTTCAGCGATGACAGGCGGTCGTTGGAAACCTGCGGGACAGAGCCACTCATACTCGGGATCGGGTCGCCGTGCGGATCGATTGTCGGATAGCCGAGCGCGGCGTCGATCCGGGCTTCGAACTCCTCGGAGATCGTGTGCTCCAGTCGCTCAGCTTCTTCGTGCACTTCGTCCCACGAATAGCCGAGCGCTTCCGCCAGATACAGCTCCAGCAGGCGGTGATGCCGCACAACCTCCAGCGCCGCCTTTTGCCCGGCGGAGGTGAGTGTGACGGAGCGATAGCGCTGGTGATCGACGAGGTGCAGATCGGCCAGACGCTTGATCATGCCGGTCACCGACGGCGCCGCGACTTCCAGGCGCTCGGCTATGGCTTGAGTTGTGACGCGCTGGCCGTCCTCAGAGAGACGATAGATCGTCTTGAGGTAGTCCTCCATCGCGGGTGTGATCGTGACCACATCGTCACCTGCTTTGATTATCGCGGTAGCGACCGTCGTCTCGTAGGGCCTCGGAACCTACTCTTCAGCGCCGAGAACCCTCCAGAGGAGCACCGACTCGATCGCCAGGATCACGGTCGTGATGATGGCCGAGGCCACGCACCACTGGCAAATCGCCTTGATAACCCAGATCTCCAGATACGTGAGATAGGCAGCATACGCGAATCCGGCCAGGGCGATGCCCCATGATGCCATCGTCGCGACTTCGAACGACACCGGGAGCTTGCCTCGCATGCGGCCCAGCGCTGAGACGGCCAGCGCGACATACATGCCGAGCCCCAGGAGCGCGATCGGAACTGGCCCGATCGTCGCGTACTTGCTCTTCTGCACCGTACCGCAATCGCCGACCGCGCACACAAGCGCGCTCTCGTTGAAGTGCGTGTAGGTCAGATACGCGGCAACGATGATGCCGAGAATACTCAGGCCGACGATGGCCCCGAGTGCTCGGGGCCAATTGCCGGTCGAATCGCTACTTGCTGAGCTCCGCGTCAATGCGCTGCTGTAGTTGCTCAAAGGTCTGATACCCAGTCACTTGTTCGCCGTTGATGAAGAAGGTTGGGGTCGAGTTGACTCCGAGGTTGATCGCCTCATCGTAGCTGGCTCGAACGACATCGAGATAGGTGTCGTCCTCAAGGCAGCTGACGAATGCAGTTGTATCCAACCCGAGCTGATTCGCCATCTCTTCGAGACGGCTCTGGGTGAATGCGCCCTCGTTCTCGCCATTATGGTTGGCGAAGATGGTCTTGTGCATCCGATAGCCGGCACCCTGATCCATCGAGCAGGCGACAGCCTCGGCGGCACGAACCGATTCGCGACCGGCACCGCTGGCGAAGAACCGGTCAATGAACGGGAAGTTGCGGAACTCGACATAGACCTGGCCGGTATTGACATACTGCTCGACCAGCTTGGCCTCTTCGTTCATCGACCACTGTGCGCAAATCGGGCACTGGTAGTCGGCCCACTCCTGAATGGTGACCGGCGCGTTCGGATCACCGATTGCCAGAATCTGGCTGCCATCATGCTGACTGCTCACCGGCGTTCCGTCGGCACCTGCCTCAGGCGAGGCGATCGCGCCCTGTTCTGGTCCCGGCGTGAAGACATCATCAATGCCGGTTGGGATGACGATCGGATCATCAATCCCGTTATCCCGCAGTGTGTTGACGAGGACCAACCCGAGAATGACCAGAACTGCAACGAGCGCGCCACCACCGAGAATCATCATTCGACGGCGCTTGCGATCCTTTTCGGCCTGGATGACGCGCTGCGCACGGCGTGATTGCGCGCGCGATGTGGCGTCTGTTCCCTCGGTTGTCTGCGGGCGGCTCTTGCCCTTGCTGCTTCTGCGTTTTGGTGTGTTTGACGACACGGCGGACGATCTCACCCTTCATCGACACGGCGCGTCCACGTCCGGTTAGCCATGGCATCTCAAGAGACCCTGGCAATCCCTCGAATTTCGTGGCCGCTTGTACAACGGTCGCCTATAGTCAGGCTCACTGAAGGAGGAGTATGCCAAAACGGTGGATTGTCGGTGGGATCTTTGCTCTCGGAAGTGCGATGGGTTTGACGTGGTTGTACGCGCGGCGAATCGCTCCCTCCTGGCTGGAGACAGTACGGCTACGCGTGGCAGTACCGGGATTACCTGCCGAGCTCGACGGGCTCAAGGTCGCGCATCTGTCGGACGCGCACGCCGGCGGTCCGGGTGTCACGCTCGATCTGCTCTGGAAAGCGCGCCGGATTGCCGAGGCATATCAGCCCGACATCATCGCCCTGACCGGCGATTTCTACCATCAGGGTCAGCCAGTTCCGGATGGCGATCTGCTGGGCGAATGGCCCGAATCAGCGGTCGTGCTGGCTGTCCTTGGGAACCATGATCTACGAGGGACGCGAGCGGAGCTTGATACCGTTCTGAGTCGCCTGGAGGTCGGCAGAGTGCGGCTGCTGCGCAACGAGGCAGCCAGAATCACGCTTCGCGGTTGCGATCTCTGGGTGGCCGGGGTAGACGATCCATACTCTCAGCAGGCCGATATATCTCGCGCATGCGCTGATGTTCCCGATGAGGAGGACGTGCTGCTGCTTCTGGCGCACTCCCCGGCGATTGTGAACGATCTGCCGACGGGTCGGGTGCGTCTGGTGCTTTCGGGGCACACCCACGGCGGGCAGATCCGTCTGCTGCCGTCCGGGCGCGTGCCGTTTCAGAATTTGCTGCGCCAACTGAACCACGAACCACCGCGCAACGATCCGCCGTTCTATCGCGGGATCCACTGGGTGAAGGGGGGCGTGGTTGTGATCTCAACCGGATTGGGCATGTCAGAATGGCCACTGCGCTTTCTGACCCGACCGCAGGTGATCCTGATTGAGCTGTCTCAACCTGCAACAGTTGGCCCGGACTGCGACGAGGTGGACCGCTACGTTGAACGAGTCGATCCCCCACCCTGGTATATCCGGCTGCTGTCGTAAGCTACGTCCTCACCAGATCTATTCTCAACGTCTGTTCCCTTCGCTAGCGTTTGAGGTGTCGTGCTCGTGCTTGATACGTTGGTTGGTGATCCACTCCGCATACTGGCCATTGATGTCGGTGCCGGGACGCAGGATGTCCTCGTCTATCAGTCGGATCAGGGGGTGGAGAACTGCACCAAGCTCGTCCTGCCGTCGATGACCCGTGTTGTTGCATGGGAAATCGAGGCGGCAACAATCGCTGGTGTTCCGATCTATCTCGATGGGAACGTGATGGGCGGTGGCGCGTCGTCGAGCGCGATTGAAGCTCACTTGGCTGCCGGACTGGATGTGTTCGCCAACCCCAACGCTGCGCGTTCACTGCATAACGATCTGGACCGCGTCCGCCAATTGGGCGTTAGCGTCGTGAATGAGCGACCAACGGGCACCTGTGTCATCAACATGCGCGACGTCGATCTGGCTGCATTTCAGGCTGCACTGAGCCCGTTTGGTGTCGAGGTGCCGGAGCTTATTGCCGTGGCTGTCCAGGATCATGGCTATCTGCCGGGCGCTGGCGGGCGTGAGTTTCGCTACGAGTTCCTGCAGGCGATGCTGGCGGACGGCGGCGACGTGCTTAACATGTGTTTCCAAAGGCCGCCGGACTACATGTTGCGGATGCACGCGGTGGCCAGCCAGATTCCCGGTGCGTTCATCATGGACACCGGTGCCGCGGCGGTGCTTGGCGTGCTCGGCGACCCGCTGGTAGCTACGGCCGCCCGCGACGGAGCGATTCTGGTCAATATCGGCAACATGCACACGTTCGGCGTGGCCGTGCGCGGTCGACGCATCTTCGGTCTCTTCGAGCATCACACCGGCGGAATTAACGCTGAGACTCTGCGTTGGCTCGTGGATCGGTTGAGAACAGGTCGGCTCACACATGGCGATGTGCGGGAGCAAGGCGGACATGGTGCGGCGTTTCACCCAGACTATCAGGCTACCGGCCCGTTTGAATTCGTCGCAATCACCGGCCCGAACCGGCATCTGGCAGCCGAGCTTGGTTATCACCAGGCGGCCCCATTTGGCGACATGATGCTGACTGGCCCGTTCGGCCTTGTTGAAGGGACGCTGCAACGGTTGCATGCGCTTGGCTATGCATTGCCGGTGCGTTCGTTGTCGCCCAGCCAAGTGCTCTAGTTGACGCGCGCGACCAGTGCATCGACGAGCTGCTCCAGTGCATCGCGTGCTGGTCCTGAGCCGAGCGCCGAATGGATGAGCGACGATGCCCGTTCGTGCCAGATGTGGGCTTGTTCCTGCACAGCATCCTCGACCTGATACTCGGCGAGCATTGCCAGAATCTGCGCGATGCCGTCCGGTGAAACATCCTGCTCACCGTAGAGATGCTCGATTGTCAGGCGGTCGGTTTCGGATGCGCGCTCGTGGAGCAGCAGGATCGGCAGCGACTTCTTCCGTCGGCGGATGTCGTCGGCAGCAGCTTTGCCCGTTTCATTGGGCGAACCCCAGATGCCGAGGATGTCGTCACGCAACTGAAATCCGACACCCAGTGCAAATCCCGCCTCGCCGAGAACATCAGCGTCAGCAGCTTTGGAACCAGCGATCGTCGCACCGGCCCAGCAGGCGCAGCGGCAGATGGCTGCCGACTTCCCGCCGATCATCTGCATGTATTCATCGGCAGTCACGTCGCCGCGTGTTTCGAACCCAAGATCGAGCACTTGCCCCTCGACGATTCGGAGCGTTGTGTCGTGGAGCGCACGCGACAGGGCGATGACGCGATCAGTCGCGACGCCGGCATCTTCCGAGCGCAGGAGCGCCAGGTGTGCCGTAGCGAACATGGCATCTCCGGCATTAATAGCCTGGGCGATGCCCCACAGTGACCAGACGGTCGCACGGTGACGCCGAAGCGGGCTCTGGTCCTGAATGTCGTCATGGATCAGCGTGAAGTTGTGCAGCAGCTCGATTGCGGCAGCCATCGGCAACGCAGAGCGGCGGTCGCCATCGGACGCCTCGCAGGCCAGAACGCAGAGCAGCGGACGAATGCGCTTGCCGACGTCTGAGCGCTTCGGCTCGAAGTGCTCATCTTTGAACCCGAGGTGGTAGAGCATGATGTCGTAGACCGACAGAGTACTGAGATGCGCACCGGGTGCATTGCGCGCAGCAGCACTGACCGTCGCCAGAATCTCGGCATCGAGCTCGTCATTAAGCGTGGATTGCATGGGAATAGTAGACAGTCGGAATCGCCTTTCCATCGATCGGCAACAAGACCGCGATTGAAGGGCCGATCCTGCACGCGGCATACTATAGCATGACCGGTGCGCCAAACTCGTGGCCAACCCGGCCACCCCAACGTGATGAGGCGTCTACCGGACAAACTGGATGGCAATCGTCAGGGCCGCATCGCGCGGCACGGTTTCCCGCACGTTGGCAGGCAGATTCAATAGCAGACAGGACAACTGCGATGTTTCTCGACCCACTCTATTTTGTGTTCATGATACCGGCGATGATCTTCGTCCTCTTCGCGCAGCATCGCGTCAAGAGCACGTTTCAGAAATACTCGAAGGTCATGACGAATCAGGGGATCACCGGGGCGCAAGCCGCCGCTGAGATCCTGAAATCGAATGGCATCTACGATGTGCAGATTGAGCACATTCCCGGTCAGCTCAGTGATCACTACGACCCGCGCAGTAAGGTGCTGCGGCTGTCTGATTCAGTCTATGGCAGCAAGTCCGTCGCGGCTGTTGGCGTCGCGGCGCACGAGTGCGGGCACGCGCTGCAGCACGCCAAGGGGTACGCGCCGCTGGCGATGCGAAGCGCGATTGTGCCGGTTGCGAATCTCGGCAGCATGCTTGGGCCGATCATGCTCATTGCCGGCGTCATCATTGGTCTGACCCAGCTTGCCTGGCTTGGCATCATCTTCTTCGCCGCTGGTACGGTGTTCGCTGCCGTGACGCTGCCGGTGGAGTTCAACGCTTCGTCACGCGCGATGGTGCAGCTCACGAATCTGGGCATCTTCGATCGAACTGAATACGACCAGGGCCGCAAGGTCCTGAATGCCGCCGCACTGACCTACGTCGCCGGCTTTGCCGCCGCGCTACTGCAGTTGCTGTACTACATCTCGCTCGTTACCGGCATGCGCCGAAGCGACTGACCGCATTCTGAACTCAGGTATGAACAAGGGCAGCCCGACCGGGCTGCCCTTGTTGCTTACCCGGCAAGCGCGGCGGTGAGGCAGAGGTCCGCCCCGGGCGGGTCGCTGCGTTCGACGATCACGGTATCGCAGTCATTGAACGTGGCGAAGTCTCTGAGCGTCTCGGCCAGGCGGGCGTAGAAGCGCTCGTCGGCGCGGTCGACGAACGAGGGTTCCAGATGCAGTGCGCGGACGTAGAACTGACCGGTGGCGCGATCGGCCTTTGGATCAAGCCGCCCGACCAATTGATCGCGATAGAGGATCGGCAGGCTGAAGTACCCGTAGCGCCGCTTCGGTGCGGGCGTGTACGACTCCAGCATCAGCTCGAAGTCAAACATCGTCGCCGTGCGACGGCGATCCCAGACGAGGCTGTCGAACGGCGAGAGCAAGGTTGTGCGGCTCAGCGGGATGCGCTTTTCCAGCAACTCGGCCCAGACGTAGGCCTCATCGCCCCAGCCGCGGACTCGGGCTGGGACGATGAGGCCGCGCTCGACGAGGTCCTGCACGACAGCCTGCACGGTGCCGGTGCGCAAGCTGGAGTTGCCCCAGTTCTTGCGGAAGTAGTCCGGCAGCCACCGGGCGGTCGCGATGCCCATGGCGGAGAACGCATGGGCCGCCAGCGCTCGGCGCTCGTCGTCGATGTCGGGGAGCTGCGCGTCGTCCCAGTCCGGCATGATTCGCTCTGTCAGGTCGTACCAGCGCTGGAACTTCTCGCGGCGATGCACCATGAACGTGCCCATCGTCCAGAGCAGCTCCAGGGCGAGGTTGGTCGGCTTGTTGCCGTACCAGGCCCACGGCTCGGCGCGAGTGCTGCCCTCGGGTGCGGTGAATGTCGTGCTGGAAACGGGGCCGAATTCGGTTGCGTGGGAGATGACCTGATCGAGGACTGCCGCATTCTCATTCAGCCACTGCACGGTGCGCGCATTCCAGCGTGTGCCGCTCGGGTCTGCGTATTCGAGCATCATGCGGCGGAAGTAGGGGAACAACTCGACGGGGACGAATGCCGCCGCGTGGGCCCAGTATTCGAACAGCGCTCGATCTGGATAACACAGTTCGGAGAGCCATTCCTTGGGGTGGTTCCCGAGTCGACTCCAGAGGACGATGTGATGGCTGCGAGCGACGACGTGGATTGTGTCGATCTGGAGCGCACCAAGGCGGTAGATGGTTTCGCGTAAGCGCTTCTTGGTCGGCCGTTTCGGCGTGGGCCCAGCGAGCTGCTGCGCGCCAATGGCCAAGCGTCGTGCCTCGCGAGGGGAGAGCTCCAGCACGGTTCAATCCTCCTGCTACATGGATGGTGCGGTGCGACAGACGTGCATTGTAGCAAGGATGCGAACGTTTGTGCGGATTGGTTTGAGTGGGCTTAGCCGAGGACCCGTCCGAGCTTCGTCTGGTGCGATGGGCGGAGATCTGGCGCAGCGTGACGCAGGGCATCGACAGCAGCGACGAGCGCCGAGTGCGAGGCTGACTTCGCTTCCAGCTCGATCTCGCCGAACGTGATTTCGCGACCGTCGTTCAGGCGCGTTCCGGTGCAGCGGTCGATGGCAAGCTCAAATGAATTGCCATCTGGGTCGACGAGGTCGATGGCGGTGCGAACGTTCTCGATCGTCGCGACCGGCTGCAGTGGTGCGTCGCCGACGATGCTCCTCGCTGCCGCCAGCGGTTCGGGCAGCTTCGAGAGCCGGCCACCTGCAAGCAGCGCCTCCGCATCGTTGGCGCTGATTTGCGCGTTGATTTCCGGGCGTGAGGCGACGTGCGCCAGATCTGCGGACATAGCTTCGCGTGGTCCCTTGAACGTCAGCGTTGCTGCATCGTTGCTCGCTCGAACGCGCAGCGTCGATGACGCCGTCTCGAGTCGCGCGTCCGCAGAGTCGAGGTAGGTGTCATGCTGATGGATGGTGCGCGTCCGCGCGATGCGTAACGGCGGGAACGACGTCGCATCGAGGAGTGAGGACACATCGTCAATCTCGAACTTGGCTTCGACTTCGCGTGGTTCAATCATAGGTCGCTCTCAGCAGATCGCGAATCCGGCGATCGTGGTTTGGCATGCCGCATTCGAGCATCCGCAACACGGTCGTTCCGTGGTCGTAGGGCACACGATGGATTGCGCCGTGCCACCCGGATCCTGGCGACCATTCGAACGAGCCCCAGACAGCGCGCCGATCCCCATCACGAGGTAACCCGCAAGCGGCCACGTCGAAGAGGTGCAGCGCGCCGACCTGGCGGTGATAGGGGATGTGCAGGTGGCCGAAGACCAGAACACCGGCATCGAACGGTGCGACGAGATCGCGCAGGTCGTCCGGCGGCAGGTCGGGGAAGATGTGTCGATCCAGGTCGGTCGGGTTGGCATGCACGACCATCAGGCGATCGCCGTCCGGCGCGATGGTGTCGCTGAACTGCAATTCGTTCAGACGCCTGATGCGTGCGTCGCCAAGCTCCTGGCGCGTCCACTCGATCGACGCGAAGGCTTCTTGCGCCAAGGCTCTGGATCGCTGGCTCCATGCTCGATGATGTCGCGGTCGGTATTACCGACAAGCAGCACGTCGGCGCGTTCTGCAATCAGGTCGAGCGCTGCGGCTGGGTCGGGGCCATTCAAGCAGTAGTCGCCACCTGCGACAAGGCGATCGAATGTGCCGAGACGCTCAATATCAGCCAGCACAGCTCGCAACGCCTCCAGGTT
This sequence comes from Thermomicrobiales bacterium, assembly GCA_023954495.1. Classification (NCBI taxonomy): domain Bacteria; kingdom Pseudomonadati; phylum Thermomicrobiota; class Thermomicrobia; order Thermomicrobiales; species Thermomicrobiales bacterium. Next base: position 36,061 of record JAMLIA010000005.1, read on the forward strand.
GCCATGCACATCGGTGACGACCGCCACGCGAAGCTCAGTCGGCATCCTGCTGCTCGGCTTCCGATGCTGTCGTCGCCTCCGCCTCGGCGATCGCTTCGTCGAGATGGGCACGCAGGCGACCTGCAAAGTCCGAGCCCATCAATCTTCGCCAGGCTGTGATGAACGCTTCATAGGCGAGGAAGCGGTCTTCTGAACGGAACGCGACGAGGGTGAAGAGCGCTGCGTCATCGCGCTGACCGCGTGGCGAGGTCGTTGAGCCGCGGATACGCTGCTGGCGTTGCGCGACGGTGCCGCGTTGCCGATTCGTGGCGATATCGAGCAGCTTCTGCGTCCGTTGCTCGGCATTGGCGCGCGAGATGTGGAGCATCCGCTCGATCATGACGTCAGCGTCGTGGAGGTCGCCGATATGCTCCTGTATCTCCTTGACCTCGTTGATCAGGCTATTCGTCCCCGACGGCAGTGCAAATCGGAATAGCTCGAGTGAATAGCGCAGCCGCTTGGCCGCGATCCGCAGATTGTGGATCTCTTCAACGTTGTCCGGGTCGTCGACCCAGGGTGCGAAAAAGAGCATCTCATCCAGACGTGTCTGGATGACGAGACGGGCGTTATAGGCCGTCGAGCGATCGCAGCGGATGCCGCTGATGCGTCGTGCTTTAGCCACGAGAGTACTCCGCCAGGAAGCCACGGAACCGCACGTCGAAGCGCTCCGCGTCGAGCATGTCGAAATAGGCCAGCATGTCAGTGCGCTTGACCTCGCGTTCAGCGCGAATGTCGCGCAGCATGCGATTGATTGTCGGGTGCTCGGCCGCAGGGCGAGTTCGGCGATAGGCGACGAGCGTTTCGCGCAGGACATCGCAGTCGCGCACGCCGCCCAGCACGTCGGTCAGTTGCTTGATCGTGCGATGGTAGTAGCGATAGCGCTGGCGTGGGAAGCACTCAACGGCCACGTCCATGGCAGCCCGTAGTCGACGGGAACCGACCCGCATGTCGTGGAGCTGCTCGGGGTCGCGCCCGAGGAGCGTGCCCGCGCGATACGACATCATCGTGTCGAACCGCTGTTCGATGATCCTCCCGATTGCAATCCGGAACTCAGTCGCGCCATCCATGCCGTCGAACTGCTCTCGTCGTGCCATGGCGTGTCCTCATCTTTGCAACGGTGCGTGCCCTCAGGTTCGGCACAGATCAGAGGATTTCCTTGACCTTCGTCCTGATCGTCCGGGCAATATCATCTACATCTTCGTTGCCGTCGATAACGGTGAATGCATACGACTGGCTGAGGCGCTCGAACTCGTCGAACACCCGCTGCTGATAGATCTGAAACGATTCGGCCGGGTCGCTGCTCAGGCCGAGGTCCATTCCGACTTCGTAGCGGTCGATTGCTTTGACTGGCGTGCTGGGTACGCGATCCTTGGTCACCTCTGGCGGTACGCGCAAGTAGAACACAGCGTCTGGCTCAGGTGCGAAGCCATATAGCGTTTCCAGCCATGCGTGGTTTGCACCCCGCGCGACATCGCGGGCGAAGGCGGTGTAGATGTAGCGATCTGCGACCACGATTTCGCCACGCTCCAGTGCGGGGCGAATGACGTTTGCGACGCGATCAGTGAAGTCAGCGGCGTAGAACAGGCTGAAGGTGATCGGTCGTAGCTCTCCGGCCGCCTTGGCTTTGTGGATCGCCTTCGAGATGTGCGGCGACGTGCTCCAGTCGGTCCGGATCGGCTCAATTTCGCGTCGACGCAGCCAATCCAGCAGCAAGCGGACCTGTGTGCTGCGCCCGGAGCGGTCGATGCCTTCGATCACGAACAGGCGTCCTGGAAGAGCGGGCGCTGCTGCGCTCATGCCGACTCCATCCGTTCCAGCATTCCGGCGACGATCGAGCGTAACTCCAGTTGCTGTTTGCGCACCGGGTCGCGCGCATCCAGCGCAACCATGTCGAATGGGCGCACGAATTGCTCGTATTCGGCGACGACGCGCTCCTGGAACTGACGGAACGATCCGAGCTGTCCACGCACTCCGGCTTGCTCGTCAGCTTCCTCGATCGTCGATTCACCGGCGATTCCCATGACCCGACCTAGCGAGGTATCGGCGTCAATACGCAGATAGACGGACAGATCGGGTCGGACGGCGAAGCCATAGAGATTGAGGATCCAGTCGATCTCGACGCCGCGCGCGATGTCGCGAGCGAACGCGGTATAGACATAACGATCGGCGAGCACGACGTAACCGGCACGCAGGGCGGGGATGACCTCGTTGTCGTTGCGCTCGGCCATGTCGATCGCGTGCAGGATCGAGTAGGTGCGCGCTGCGAGCGTGCGTTGTCGACGCGCTTCGGCGATTGTCTTGGATACGAGCTTCGAGGAGTTCCAGGACGTGCGGACAACGCCATAGCCCTGCACGCGCAGCCAGGTGTCAAGCATGTCGATCTGCGTCGCCCGACCCGACCCGTCGACACCGTCGACGGTGATGAGTGCGCCCGGGAATGTGTGGTGTTCCCAGGACGATGGATTGGCTGGATCAAGCCGACTGGTCGGCCAGCGATCATCGGTCATGCGGACCGCTTCTTCCCTTTGCGACGATCGCCCATATCAACGAGAACACGGGACGGGACATCGCCCAACGAGTGGAATTCCGCCCTGACACTGCCGTGCTGCTCGATATCGTAAGACAGCAAACCGACCGCCTTGCCGGGCGAGCGATCCAGCAGCGACGGCGCGTTGACGACGGCCATAACGCGATTGTCGCGGTCAAGCTGCCAGACGTTTACGCGGTGCAGGTGCGCGCAGAGCACGAGGTCGACTCGCGCTTCGAGAAGCAGTTCGAGGATATCGCCGGCGTTCGGCAGAATGTCGCCCTCCTTCAGCTTCTTGCCCGGCACAGGCATCAGCGACCGATGCGTGCAGAAGATGCGGGTCAGCTTCGGCGATGAGCCCTCGAAGTACGCTAGTGCGCGATGCAGTGCGTCTTCCGGTATGACTGGTTCGCTATCCAGACCGACGATGCAGGCTTCGCGCGTGCGGTCGAAGAAGTCGACATCGGCGAAGAAGTCGAGGAACGGCGTGGTACGCGGTCGGTCGTGGTCGTTTTGCTCCAGCGCAGTGTCCGGCGCTGTCAGAAAATAATCCAGGTCGGAGTCCGGCGGTCGAGTTGGACCGGGGCCACCAGCGAGGTAATCGCGATTCCCCGGGATCGCCCTGATGCGATCGAGCCCGAGTGAGGTCAGAAAATCAACCACCGGACCGAACTGCTCGACCAGTCCACGCTGCGTGAGATCGCCGCTCACGATGATCAGATCAGGTTCGAGCTTGTCGATGATCCCACGTGCTAATTCCAGGCCGAGATCGACGTCCGGGCCCGGTGCATAGTGAAGGTCAGACAGTTGCACGATACGCAGTTGGCTACTCACTCTCGATTGAATCGACCTAAAGCGTAGGACAGATGATACGCTGCAAAAAAGAAGTTTGTGTTAAGCCGCTGCGTCGAGTGTCGGGTACAGTGAATTCAATGGACCTCGGCGCGGCACCATCTGGCGTACTGGACAGCAGGCGATGCTGCGTCGATCATGCGACGTAAGCCATGTGGCACGTAGCTCGTGCCGCGACCGTGGTGAGATTCAGCACGATGACAAAGAGACGGCGACCCGTGACGAGCAGACGAGACCGAGCCAATGCCGCGGCGTTGAAAGCGCCGGAGCTGTACATCAACCGTGAGCTGAGTTGGCTGGAGTTCAATCGGCGCGTCCTCGAAGAGGCGCAGGACACAGGCAACCCGCTGCTGGAGCGCGCGAAGTTTCTCTCAATCTTCTCGTCCAATCTCGATGAGTTCTTCATGGTGCGAGTTGCAGGAATCGTCGGTCAGGTGCGTGCCGGCGATGACACGGCTGCTCGCGATGGTCTCACCCCTGCGGAACAGCTATCGGCGATCAAGCTGCTGGCCACCGAGATGTCAGTCCGCCAGCGCGAATGCTGGCACGGCGAGATCGTCCCGGCGTTGCGCGAGCACGGTGTGCATATCGAGACGTACGCAACGCTCTCAGGGCGCGACCGGCGCTCGCTGACCCGCTACTTCGAGCGGCAGATCTTCCCGGTGCTGACGCCGCTGGCGGTTGACTCCGGCCACCCGTTCCCGCACATCTCGAATCGCAGCCTGAATCTGCTGATCCTCATTGAGGACGAACTGGGACGCCACATTGCGCGGATGAAGATTCCGCCGGTTCTGCCACGCTTCGTTCAGATCCCCGATGCTGACGGCGGGCCGCCGCCGAGTTCTCGGCGCAAGCTCCGCTACGTGATGCTGGAAGACATCATCGAAGCGAACCTCGATCAACTGTTCCCCGGCAAGCAGATTCAGAGTAGCTACTCTTTCCGTGTCACCCGCGATGCAGATTTCGAGGTCGCCGCCTCAACCGGCGACAGCCTGCTCAAGGCGATAGAACGTGAGCTCGATCAGCGTCTATTTGGCTTCCCCGTGCGGTTGACTGTTGACGACTCAATGCCGGCGGAGCTGCGCACCTGGCTCGCAGATCAGCTCGGCGCGGCAGAGACAGATGTCTATATGATGGATCGTCCGCACGGTCTGTCGGATGTCATCGAGCTGTATTCAATTGATCGTCCAGCGTTGAAGGACAAGGCGTTTGTGCCGCGCTATCCGGAAGTCCTGAGCCAGGCAGATTCGATCTTCCAGGCGATCCGCAAGCAGGATGTGCTCCTGTATCACCCGTACGATTCGTTCGCGCCGGTTGTCGATTTCGTGCGTCAGGCCGCGTCCGATGAGGATGTCGTCGCGTTCAAGCAGACGCTCTATCGCGTCGGTGCGCACTCGCCGCTGGTCGATGCGCTGATGGAAGCACGCGACGACGAAACGCAGATCGCAGTGCTGGTGGAGTTGCGTGCCCGCTTCGATGAAGAGAGCAACATCAACTGGGCGCGGTCGATGGAGGCCGAGGGCATCCACGTTGCCTATGGCCTGCCCAAGCTGAAGACGCACTGCAAGATCGCGATGGTTGTCCGCCGCGAGGGTAACGATTTGCGGCAGTACATTCATCTCGGAACCGGTAACTACAATGTCGCGACGTCGAGAATCTATACCGATCTGGGGCTGATGACCTGCGATCCGGACATCGCCGCGGACGTCACGGATGTCTTCAATTATTTGACCGGCTATTCGGCGCAGACCGAATATCGCAAGCTCCTCGTCGCACCGGTGAACCTGCGAACCAGCCTGATAGCGCTGATCGAGCGCGAGATGACGTTTGGCTCCAAGGGCCGCATCATCATGAAGGCCAACGCGCTATCCGATTATGGGATTGCTGAGGCGCTCTATCGCGCCGCGAAAGCCGGGGTGCAGATCGATCTCATCATCCGCGGCATCTGCGTCTTGCGCCCCGGAATCGAGGGACTGAGCGAGAACATCCGCGTCGTCAGCATTGTCGGCCGCTTCCTTGAGCACGTCAGATTGTTCTACTTCAAGCACGCAGGACCGGACGGCAAGGAGTGCATGTACGCAGGCAGCGCCGACCTGATGCGTCGCAACCTCGACTATCGGGTCGAGATCCTCTTCCCGATTCAGGATCGCTCGATCCTGGAGCGCCTGCGCGACGGCATTCTGGAGTTGCAGTTGCGCGACAACGTGCGTGCCCGTGAGCTCCAGCGCGATGGGTCATATGTGCGTTTGTCGCCAAAGGATGGCGAAGCGCCACTCGATTCACAACTGGTACATCTGAACTATGAGCCGAGCGCCGCCGCTCGCGCGTTCATCACTGCGCGGCAGGACCCTGATTAGCGTCGGTTGTCTCGTCCGCTGCAGGTAACCTGCCGAACTGTGCGAGCAGGTCCAGCAGCTCATGCTCGCGCAGGGCGAGGGTTGCACGGGCGTCCTCCAATGCCTGGAGAGCGTCGGCCAGGCGTTGCTCGGCGGCGGCGATCCTCGCGTCAGCGTCTTCGGCGTTGGACGTCATGCGGACTGCCTGCTCGCGCGCGCCAGCAGCGCGCGGGCACGCTCGGCGACAGGCGGATCTACCATCGCGCCATCGACCGACACGGCACCGTGGCCCTCGTGGACAGCGGCGTCGTACGCCTCAACGATCCGGCGAGCTTTGTCGACCTCGTCGCTCGACGGAGCGAAGGCGACGTGAATCGTCGGAATCTGCGCCGGATGGATCGCGAACTTGCCGTCGAAACCCATCGCTGCCGCCATCTCGCATTCGCGTTGCAGTGGCGCGGTGTCACGGAATTCCGGGCAGATGCTGTCCCACGCTGCGATCCCCGCCGCCCGCGCGGCCAGTAGCAGCATCCAGCGGGCAGCCTGTAGCTCTGCGCCGTCGGGCGTCCGCCGCATGCCGATCGAAGCGCTGAGGTCTTCTCCGCCCAGGAAGAGGCCGGTGACACCAATGGCATCGGCGAACGCTTCGGCGTGGAGCAGGGATCGAGGCGTCTCGATGTTGACAACGAGATCGCGGCCGACAGCGAGGCGACGAACTGGCTCGAGCTCGATCACACGATCGACCTTTGGCACGACGAGAGTGACATCGGCGTGGTCGGTAACCGCGCGCAAGTCGTCTTCAACGCAGCCGAAGCGTGGCGCATTGATCCGCACGAAGCGTTGCACAGGCGAGCCCGTCGGCCAGTCGGCGAGCGCCGCTGCGACGTGCCGGCGGGCCTCTTCCTTCTTCGCTAGCGGCACGCTGTCTTCCAGATCGAGGACGACAGCGTCAGCACCGCGCTCGGTCGCCTTGGCCAGCATTTCCTGCCGGTGGCCGGGCACGAAGAGGAGTGATCGGGGCAGAGGGATTGTCATCGTCTTTACGAGCCCGGTGGTTCGCGTTCCAGGATGATTGTTGTGCCGCCACACTTCGGGCACACGCTCAGCCGCTCGAAGCCGCGAGTGTAGTAGCCGCACGATTCGCACGACCAGCGGGTCACGGCGAACAGGCGAACGAGGTCGGAGCGCGAGATGATCCCGACGACCTGCGCATCCCGCACGACCGGAACGCGGCGAACGTGCTGGCTGATCAGGATTCGTGCAACTGCCTCGGCGTCGGTGTCTTCGCCGACACTCAGGACGTCGCGAGTCATGATATCGGCAACTGTCGTGCCCTCTTTGGCGATGATGTCGAACTCGGTCACCATGCCAACCAGGCGCTTGTCCTCAACGACTGGCATACCGGAAATACGTTCGGTGAACAGTGTTCGGGCGGCCGACTCAATTGGTGTATCCGGGGTCACGGTCATGACCTCGCTGGTCATGATCTCGGTGACCAGCGTCCTGCTAGCAACCGACATAGTCCCATCTCCTCACGCTGTACCTGTTTCATCGTTGCAGGTGATTGACACGGGGAGCGTATCACTCACGACGCGAGGCAACGCACGAACGCCGCCACGCGGATTGAGTCCTATCATGATGGGATATTCGCGACAGTACGGCAAGGTGAACACCGAAACTGGTCAGTTGTCCGCGGCCGCCTCGGGCAGCTCCGTTCGGAGAGCTTCGATGTTTTGCCGCATCACGGCGAGCATGTCCTTGCGTAAGCCGCGCGATGCTGTCGCCACGTCGTTGAGGATTTGCGATAGCGAGCGCGGGTCATCGGCAAGGATGTCGCCGACCTCGTCGTGGAGCGCGCTGCGGAACGCACTCTCCAGACCGCCACGAACAATTCGCAGCACCTTGTTGTCGCCGCCAAGTCCTGCCTTCTCGATCTCGGCGCGAACTTCGCGGATGCGGATCGGCAGAGTTGCGACTTCGCCAATTGCGGTGCGGGCTCGAACTTGTGGCTCCACGTCCATCGACCACCGTTCGACGACCTCGAACGCGTTCGTCGCCCGTTCGGCGCGCATCGTGACTGCTGCCGCGACCATACCGGGTTCGGGCTCCGACGCTGGCTCGCTGGTCAGCAACGGCCGATGCTCTTCACCCCACAGATAGAAGCAGGCGCAACTGAGGCGGAAGTAGTAAATCGCCGAAATCAGGTTGTTGCGCGGCGTCACCGGTAGCTCATCAATGCGGGCCAGCGGGCCGATCAGCCGGCTCTCCGGAAGCCCGACGAAAAGCTGATCCGGACGTGGCGGAATCGTTACGACCTCGGACCGGTCTACTGTCGCGCGTCGACCAGTCGTGACGCGGCGCAGCAGGTGTTCGCTCATCTCCGATTCCGGCGAGAGGAAGACGCCACGGACAATGCGTGGAGCCGAGAGGCCATGCGCAGCGCGCGTCTCATCGACGATCTGGTGCGCGGCACCGCCGACATCAAGCAGGTTGCTGACGACCGCCGCACTGACCTGGCTCGGTCGGATCCGATCCGGTGCGAATTTGGCGTCGGCTGCCTGGAGAATTGGTTGGTCTTTGCCCCGTTGCGTGCCAATCAGCAGAAAATCCGGGTTCTCAAGCTGATGACGATTTGCTTCCTTCGAAACTTCCGGGACATCGTCGAGCCGCATCACCGAAACGATTCGATAGGCGTCGTCGTGAGGGATGGGCCACTCGGTGCCCTCGGCATCGCGGAGCACCTCGGCACAACGAATTGCCCAGCGATCACCGATGTGGCGGCTGGCACCTCCGCGGTCGCTCCAGATCATGAGTTGGCGGTCGAGTGCGGCAGCCATGAGGTGACCACCTGGTAGGCGCGTCGATCGGACATTCTCTCCGTCGCCCGCGCGATGATGTCCCGCCATGTAGGTTTTGGCCTCCTATGCTCGGCTTTCGTCAGCGCCTGTGTTGTTGATGATTGCCTCGGCGTCTATCTCAATCAGCATACGCGGGTCAATCAGCCAGGAAATCCCAATCAATGTGCCGGTCGGTCGAGTGTCGAGAAACGCTTCGCCAAGCGCTCGGCAGGCATCTTCTACATCCTCTCGTCGGGTCAGATAGACGCGATAACGGATGAGATCTGCCAGTGTTGCTCCGGCTTGCTCCAGCGCGAGACGAATATTCTCGATCGTCTGCTTCGTCTGAATGTACGCGTCACCAATGCCGGCCAGCTCTCCGGAAGGCAGCGTCGCTGTCGTGCCGGAAACGAAAATCCGATCACCAAGCTTGATCGCTCGGGAGTAACCAACCTCGCGTTCCCAGACGGTACCGGTGCTAAACAGTTCGCGGCTATTCGTTGCCATGTGCATCTCCGTCCATTGACGCAACGACTCCGGCCATTGCATAGAGGAATACATACAACATGCACCAGTGGAGCCGCATTGCGTCGAATGGCATGGCCATGAAGGCGATGCCGCCGAAGCGGTCGCGGCCGGCCGCTTTGCCGACCTCGTACGCCCCCCAGCAGACTTCTGCCACCGACAGCCCCAGCGGCTCGTCGCCGAAGTCGCCAGACTCGCCGATATCCAGTACATCTGGATCGACAGCGAGCCAGACTTTGTCCGCCCCGCCAATCGACTTCCCCATCACCGAGGCGATCCACTCCTCATAATTCTGACGGCGCGCCCGTGCGATTTGCCAGTAGGTGATGATGTTGTCGCGCTGGACGCCCTTATCGAGGAATCGCTGAATTACATCGCGGTCGTTGCGCGGCCCACGGAGACCGACATGGGTGTAGCGAGCAGGATCGACATTCGGCAGGTCGAGAATGCGCCGTGCCCAGGTCGATCCCCAGCGCGGCAAGCGCGGGTCGTCCTCCTCGATCTCGCCGGTCAGGTTGTCGTGGTGGGCATCGAAGTTGATAACGGCAACCGGCCCCTGCGCTGCCGCGGCAACCGCTTTCAGAACGCCGTAGGTCGACGGGCCGGAATTCCCGCCAAGCGTGAAGGGGATCGCGCCCGCCCGGATGATCTCAGTGACGCGATCGCCGGTCGTAGCGAATGTGGTGGCGTGATCGTTCGATATCTCAACATCGCCATAATCGACCAGACCCAGGCGCTCGAAGACATCAATGTCCAGCTCCGGCAGGTAGCCACCGTACTTGACGGAGTTGGTTCGGAACGTGCTCGGCGTGAGGTTCGTACCGAAGTAGTTGGAGCCTGCCGCGCCAATGCGTGAGTCGGGCACCGGCGCTTGCCACGGCACTCCGAGGAACACGATGTCGCTGCCGGCCAGGTCGCTTGGCGTTCGGGCCGGTGGCGCTCCGAAGAGCGTCGGAACGCTGCCGTAGTGGCGCGGCAACTGCATCCCAACAACTGGATCAGATGGCTTGCGTGGCCACTTCAAGTTCTCGCTCATCGTCTATCCCCTCTTCCAGAGTCGGCCAGACCAGTCGATCGGCGTATGCTGTCCTGCCTGCTCCCGTCGTTGACCGTGCTCAATCGCCGTGTCGATTGCCTCGTTCATTCGCATGCTGATCGTTGACCAGTCGTATTCGCGGACGAGTTGCGCTCCATTGTCGCGCAGAATCTGCGCTTGTTCGGGGTCCGCCATGGCAGTAACAACCGCATTTGCGAACGCCTGCGGTTCGTCGGCCAGCAGCGTTGTGCGGTCAATGCCCGGGATACCCTCGGCCCCGATCGTGGTCGAGACGACTGGGGCTCCGGCGGCGAGTGCCTCGAAAATCTTCAGGCGCGTGCCTCCGCCGGAGCGTAGTGGCACGATCGCGACCGCAGCCGACCACAGCCACGGGCGAATGTCCGCGACTCTTCCGGTGACGACGACCTCGTCGGTGGCGCGGGCGAGCAGCCAGTCCGGCGGGTCTGCTCCGACGAACACGGTTCGCGCTCCCGGCATGCGCTCGCGAACGAGCGGTTCAATCTCGTCCAGGTACCAGCGTGCCGCGTCGCTGTTCGGCTGGTGACGCATGACGCCAGTGAAGACGATGTCGTTGCGACGCTCCGCATCGGTCGGGCGTGCGAACGCAGCGACATCAGTGCCATTGGGCACGACACGCGTCGTCGCTCCAGAAGCTGCGGCAATGGACGCGGCGTCGCGGTCTGACGTAGCGACGACGACGTCTGCCGAGCGCCACAGGCGGCGCTCCAGTTGGGTGACCTTCCGTGCTTCGGCCAGCTTCAGCGATCGCTCGATGTCGCTGTCCGCGTTCCGCGCCACGCGCAAGAGCAGCTCGGCTTCGACATCGTGGGCATCGATCACTGTTGGGCAGGGGCGCGGTGGCTGGAACAGCGCCGTTCGCGTGGATTCATAAAGGATGCAATCAATGTTGCGCGTGAGAAAGAGGCGATCCAGCACGCCCTGCATAGACTCGGACCAGGTCGATAGCTCAACAAACGACTTGCGCGACGAGATCGATCGCACCTGCAGCCTGCGCTTGGTGCGATTGGCCGGATGCCGCGGCGTCCAGGGGTGGGGGACGCAGGTGATGTTGCCGAGCGCACGCAGGGTGTCCAGCTCCAGATCGTCAGCATCGGTGATCGGGCAGAGGATCGTTACCTCGTGGGTGCGCGAGAGTTCGCGAATAAGATGAAACGAGCGCAGGGCACCGCCAAACTCCGGCGGCGTCGGCAGCCACGGCGTCACGACAACCAGATGTCGGCTCATGCCGACATCCGGGCGTTGTCGTCTCGGCAGTGTCGTCTACAATGACGCCATAGGGGCTGGAACAGAAATGACCTCCGGATCGCTGACGTGCAGCGCTGATGCCGGGCGACCAACCACAGTTCGTGGCGTCGGCTGCTGCATCTTAATCCAAAATCAGATCAACGCCGGTGGCCGGCGCTGATTGCAATCGAAAGCAGGAGGGCGACATGCGACGAGTTCGATTTGCGGCTGATGGCGAGATTCACGAAGGTGAGTCAATCGAACAGGATACGGTGCTGCGCGGCAACGCCGGCCGACTGTACAACCCGGCCGATGTCGTCTGGCTGCCACCGGTGAAGCCGGGCAAGGTCGTTGGTCTGGCACTCAACTATGCTGACCACGCAGAAGAGCTCGGGCTTGCTTCGCCGGAAGAGCCCGCCCTGTTCTTCAAGCCGTTGACCTCGCTGATCGGCAACGGCGCGCCGGTCATTGCGCCGCCGAACGTTGAGTACATGCACTATGAAGTCGAGCTGGCCGTCGTCATCGGTCGTGGTGGACGCAAGATCCGCCAGAGTGAGGCGATGGACCACGTGCTCGGCTACACGATCGCGAATGACGTCACTGTTCGCGACTTCGTGCACAACTTCTATCGCCCGCCGGTGAAGGCCAAGGGCTTCGACACGTTCGGCCCGCTCGGCCCGTACCTCGTAATCGACGAAGTTGACGACCCGAACAATCTGGAGCTGCGAGCATTCGTCAATGGCGAGCTTCGCCAGACCGGTACGACGTCGCTCTTCGTCCGCGACATTCCGACGTTGATCGAGTACATCAGCGATTTCATGTCGCTGGAGCCGAATGATGTCATCCTGACCGGCACGCCGAAGGGGATCAGTCACATCTATCCGGGCGATGTCATGCGGCTTGAGGTCGACGGTTTGGGTGCGCTTGAGAATCCAGTGATTGCAGACGCATCCTGATACGCAGTTCGATGGGAAAGGGGCCAGCCTGATGGGCGCACGAACCGGCCAGCAATACATCGATGGCCTGAAACAACAGCCTCGTGAGGTGTATATCGAGGGCGAGCGGGTGAGTGATGTCACGGAGCATCGCGCGTTTCGCAATGTCATTCAGAGCATCGCGCATCTCTACGACATGCAGCACGATGCGGAGCATCGCGACAATCTCACCTACGAATCGCCGGATACGGGGGAGCGAGTTGGCACAGCCTTTCTGCAACCGCGTACGCGGGCCGATCTACAGCGTCGGGGCAAAGCATTCAAGACCTGGGCGGACTATTCGCACGGGATGCTCGGGCGAACTCCGGATTACCTGAGCTCGTCGCTGATGGCCTTTTCCGGAGCCCATGATTATTTCGGTACGAACAATCCGGACTTCGGCAAGAACGTCGAAGCGTACTATCGCAAGGCACGCGAAGAAGATCTCTGCCTGACGCACACGCTCATCAACCCGCAGGCAAACCGCTCAGTGGGACCGTCGCAACAAGCTGATCCGTATTTGTCGGCACGTGTGGTTGAGGAGAAGGACGACGGCATCGTCATCCGCGGCGCGCGCATGCTGGCGACGCTCGGCCCGATTGCGGACGAAATCGAGGTCTTCCCATCGACCGTCGTGAAGGCTGATCCAGCAGACTCTCCGTACGCGTTCGGATTCGTGATTCCATGCGGCGCGCCAGGGCTGAAGTTCCTGTGCCGCGAGACCTACGATCTCGGGCGCTCAAAGCACGACCATCCGCTGGGATCGCGCTTTGAAGAGATGGATGCGGTCGTCATCTTCGACGACGTGTTCGTGCCGTGGGAGCGTGTGTTCCTGTATGGCGATCCGGAGCTGGCCAACGGTGCGTTCGGTGCGACGAACGCCGTCATCCATATGGCCCATCAGGTGATCGCGAAGAACATCGCCAAAACCGAGTTCATGCTCGGGCTGGCCAGCACGATCATCGACACGATCGCGATCGAGCCCTTCCAGCACGTCCACGAGAAGGTCGCCGAGATCATCATTGGTCTGGAGTGCATGCGCGCCCTGAAGGCGACCGCCGAGAACGACGCGCAGCTCGATCGCTGGGGCATCATGACACCGGCGCGAGAGCCGCTCGATGCGGCCCGCAATCTCTATCCCCGGCTCTATCCGCGCTTCGCTGAGATCATCCAGCAGCTTTCTGCCAGCGGCCTTATGGCCACGCCGACCGAGGCAGACATCAATGGCGAGATGGGTCCGTCGATCGATCGATTCCTGACCGCAGCCAGAGCCGACGCTCGCGATCGGGTGGCGCTCTTCCGCCTGGCCTGGGATACGGCAGCATCGTCATTTGGTTCGCGGCAGGTGTTGTACGAGCGCTTCTTCTTCGGCGACCCGGTTCGTATGGCCGGCGCGCTGTTCAATTCCTATGATCGCACGCCGTATATGAATATGATTCGAGAGTTCATCGCCGAGGGCCGCGAGGCATCGATGTCAGATAAAGGAACGAGCGGATGAACTCCCCAGGAACTGTCGATCCGGGATCGTTTCGTCGCGCTGTAGGGCAGTTCGCGACCGGCGTGACCGTGATCACGGTTCAGCACGGCGGCCATGTCCACGGTATGACGGCGAATTCCTTTACTTCGGTTTCGCTCGAACCCCCGCTTGTCCTGTTCTGCGTCATCAAGACGGCGCGAATGGCGCGGATGCTTCCTGATGTCGAAGGCTTCGCGGTCAACATTCTCAGCGACCGCCAGCTTGAGATCTCTCGCCAGTTCGCTGGTGCAAACAAGGAGCAGGCCGCGCGAACAGTGACGCTCGAGCAGGGTCAGATCGCGCCGCTGTTGCCCGGTTCGCTGGCCGCGATGTCGTGCCGGACGACGGCAGTGCACGAGGGCGGCGACCACTGGATTGTCGTTGGCGAAGTCGTCGCGCTTCACGAGCCGACGACGAGTCTCCAGGGGCCGCTCGCGTTCTTCCGCTCGCGGTATTGCGATCTGGTCGAGCCATCGACACCGGCCGAGGCGGCCGACCGATGGGCGAACGCGGACATGCGCATTTATCACGACGAGTGGAGTGCCGGGGATCTCAGTGATCCCGCAGAAAGGCAAGACCCACCATGGTGAGCTCAACATCAACAGGTGTGCAGATTCAACGCGGCAGGCCGACGCCGAGATCAGGCGCGAACATCATCCGGTCGGCGCACGGTGAATTCCATGTCACTGACCTTGACCGAGCCCATGCGTTCTATGTCGATGCCCTTGGATTCGTCCTGACGGAGCGGACGAGCGACGCGCTCTATCTGCGTGGGTTTGAAGAGCGCGACCATCACTCGCTGGTCCTGCGGAACGGAGCGACTCCGGGAGCCAGCCACCTCGCGTTCAAGGTTGCGACGGAGGATGATCTCGATCGCCTGGCGCATTTCGCGGCAGCGGCAGGGATTCGGACGATCGAGGTGCCGGAGGGTCAGGACCCGGGACACGGGCGTGCAGTGCGCTTTCACGATCCGTTCGGCCTGCCTCTCGAGTTCGTCGCGCAGATGCAGCAGGAGGAGCGCCTGTTGCAGCGCTTCGATCTGTATCGCGGCGCGCAGGTGATGCGCTTCGACCACTTCAATTGCCAGCTGCCGAACGTCTCGGATGCATATGCCTGGTATTCGGCCGAGCTCGGCTTTGGATGCTCGGAGTACACCGTCTCCGACGATGGTCGGCTCTGGGCTGCCTGGCTGCAACGCAAGCAGAACGTCCACGATCTGGCACTGATGAATGGCACCGGCCCGCGTGTCCACCACTTCGGGTTCTGGGTCACCGATCCGATGTCGGTGCTGCGGGCGTGTGATGTGCTGGCTGCGTCGGGTTGGGCGGAATCGATCGAGCGCGGCCCGGGACGCCACGGCCTCTCGAACGCGTTCTTCCTGTATTTGCGGGATCCGGACGGCAATCGGATCGAGTTGTACGCCAGCGACTACCTGCTGTCCGACCCGGATTGGGAGCCGATCCGCTGGACGCTCAACGATCCACGGCGCGCGACCTTCTGGGGTCACATGGCTCCGCCCTCGTGGTTTGACGAAGCTGCCTGCTGCTTCTCGTTCGAGAGCGGCGAGGCGCTGCCGATGTCAGCTGGGATGTTGCAGGATCGTCCCGATCACGTGACCTAGGATTCTCCGGCGGTCGTGCGCTGCTGCTCTGCGCGGCGCTTCATCGCCTGTCGCCGTGAGCGCTCGAGCGAGCCGGCCAGACGGAAGGCGCTGGTGACCAGCGAATTGTCAGCCGGCGGCGTGGGGCTCAGGCCCTGCGCCTTGCGCTCGCGCGCGATGCGGCGCTGCTCGGCCGCTTTTGCGACTGCCTCTTCGTACTTGCGCTTCTTCCAGCGATAACGGCAAACGCCCAGCGCAACGAACCCGGCGACCAGTCCCATCGCGCCGCCTGCGCCAGTTGGTGAGGTTGAGACGAACCCATAACCGAGCACCTCGGCGAGGTAGACGGCACCAAGCGTCAACGCGTAGGCAACGTTAAACCAGACCATCTCTTCGAAAGCCTGACGCAGGCTCCAGGTCGTCGCTATGCCAATGATGAACGGTGCGATTGGAATGAGCCACATCGCAGTTTGGAGCATCTAACCAGTGACCCTTCCAGCGAAACTGTCGCTGAGTGTGACCTGCCGCACGCCGCTCATTTGGGAGAGGCGGTATCATTCCATAACAAGTCGTTCGGCTGTGTGGCGATACGGACTGGGGGTCACGAATCTCCACGTTGTCGAGCGTTTCCGAAGCATACCAGCGCATGGCATTGTTTCGTCAGGTAGGAGGGTGCATGGGTCCCGGAGAACGATGGCTATTGTTTGGCGTCCTCGCCAGCCTGTTACCGGCGCTATTGCTGGTGCGAACCCTGATGCACGTGCTCAACATTCAAATCGGCGAGCGACCGAAGTGGCACGGCTAGGCAGCATTCCAGAGTAATTCCAACGCAGTTGATGGCGTGGGGAACGACATCCTTCCCCAGGCCGCTCTACGCTGGACACGTACCGTTACTCGGGAACTGCCAACGAAAGGTCGCCACCATGGTTGCACCGGGTTCTGATTGGTCAGATTCGGTCGTGCACGCTGCTTCAGCGCGTACTGACCAGATCGCCTTGGCGCTGGACGGCGTGCCGTCTGCTTCGATGTCGCGAACCCTTGCCGCGTACCAGCTTGCCTTCTCACTCTATGGCGGACGCTTCCAGAAGACGCTTGCTCAGTTGCGCGCGCTGCCCGCCAGCGCCATCGTTCTTGTCGCCAGCAAATTGGTGAAATCGCCCCAGATTATGCAAATCCTGGATCTTCCACACACGTTTGTGGAGTCTCTTCACGCGATTCCTGAATCGCCGAAGGTTGTTTTCCTCGGATGCCAGGATTCGGCAAGTCTTCCCGAAAATGAGATTGTTGAATTGCTGGCAGAGGGCGCGACGCTGATTACCAGCGACAAGTCTGCGTTGACTTCGCCGATGAGCGATGCCTTGCGTCCCACCAGCCCGCGGCCTGCCCGCATTGCGCGTGTGCGCTGGCTCGCCACTCACGATCTGTGCATGGGCCATCCGGCAGGGATTGATACCCACATGCTTCCGGGTGTTCAGCTACCGGCCGGGCATATCCCGGTTGCCGTTGACGACACGACCTCGGCGCAACTGGATGTCATCGCGGTTGATTCACTGACCGACGAGCCACTCATCGTGCGTGCCGAAGTTGGCGGCGGGCGGCTCCTTCATGCGGTCCCGCACTGGTGGCAGCACGACAGTATCGCGCGGACTGTCGTCGACCGGCGTCAACTGAGCGTTATCCCGTCGTTTGCCTCGCTTGGCGCGCGCGTGAGTGACGTGACTTTCGGTGAGCTGCAAGCTGCGCGAACCATGCTTTGTGGGTTGATGACGGGGCTTGGGGCCGGCGCGAGGTAGGTGACGATGGGGCGCGTGCAGGAAACACGACGGATTGCTCGCCTGCTTGAAATCATCTCGTTCATCCAGGGGTCACCGAGGCGGTGGTCCCGGAAGCGTCTGGCCGACGAGTTCGAAGTCTCGGAGCGTTCGATCACCAGCGATCTGCAGGTCATTCGCCATGGCCTCGGATGGGATTTGCGCGTCGAGCCCGGCGGAGGCTACTACTTTGGCAGGTCGGTTCCTCGGCTACCGTCGGTCAGTTATTCGATCCCGGAAGCACTTTCACTACTGCTGGCCGTAGAGGCCGGCTTCAGTTACGGCGGCGTGCAGCAGGAGGAGCTCAGTGCTGCGGTCAGGCGTCTCACGTCCGTGTTCCCAAAAGACTTGCGACGCATCGTCGAGCACCTTGAACAGGGCTCGCCCCCGCAGACGGATGGCCGCCGAACGCAGGCGCTCACGAAGGTTCTGTCGGCAATTTCAAACGGTCGGCGGCTGCATCTTGTCTACAAGGTCGCCTCACGCGGCGGTGACATGACCGAGCGTGATGTAGATCCCTACGGCATCGTGCCCTACGAGCGCACATGGCACCTGATTGGCTACTGCCATTTGCGCCAGACGGTCCGTGTGTTCAAGGTGGATCGCATTCGCAGCATCGAGATACTGCCGCAGAGTTTCGTCGCGCCGGTCGATTTCAATACAGAGCGGTTCCTGGCCTCGGGCTGGGGGCTGATGCGCGGTCTTGATCTGCCGGTGGACAAAGTGGCGCTGCGTTTTACGCCACCTGCGGCCGACTGGGTCGCCGAGGGCGAATGGTTCGAGGGCGAGCACATCGAGCACGAGCCGGACGGATCGGTCGTTTATCGGGCCACCATTCAGGTAACACCCGAATTCCAGCGCTGGGTTCTCCGCTACGGGCAAATGGTGGAGGTAAACTCGCCCGATCATTTGCGCGACTGGATCGTTGCCGAAGCGCGCGCGACGATAGAACGGACTAGCACCAAGGCCTGACTTCGGGACGGTTGGCCCGCCTCGTGCGTTATATCTCCGTACCAGACGCACGACGCGATTTCGGTGTGTCGTGCAGGAGAAGTTAGGACGCTACATACCGTGCCACCGCGAGTGACACCATTTCCTGGGCCGGTTGATTCGGCCCGCCAAATCTTTCAAATCGTTCGCGAGATGTCGTTCGACGATCTGGAGCAGGCAGCGTTGCGGCGGCCTCGCCTGGCCGTGGTCTCAACAACCGCCGAGGATGCGCAAGTAGCAGCACTCGACATCTTCGGTCCGGAAGCGAGCGAGCGCGTCGTTGCCCTCGGGGAGGCAGACCCGCTTCCGGACCTCGCTGAAATCATTCTGGTCGAGGAGCGCGCCTGGCGTGCACGCGCGGTCTCCGATGCGCGGGTCGTCGTCTTCAGCCGTTCTGAGCCAATTGAGCGCGTCTGGCAGATGCTGTTCGCTCGCGAGCCTGATATTGAGCTCGCGCTGGGACGGTCATTCCCGAAGCTGCGCCGCGCGGCGGCAGCGCACGTCGTGAACGCCACGTCGCGCGTCAACGCGCAATTCGCTGTCGTCTCGAACATCCCGTCGCTGGTGCCAGTTGTTGGCGGATTGCTGGCTGCCGGCGCGGACACAATCGTGCTGACCAAGAATCAGTTGATGATGATCTACAAGCTGGCGGCGATCTACGGCCGAGACACCAGCAACCGGATGGCGATTTATCGAGAGATGGTGCCGGTCGTCGGTGCCGGCCTGTTCTGGCGCACGGTTGCACGCGACATGGCGGCGATTCTGCCGTTCGCGGCGGGTGCCGTGCCGAAGGTTCTGATCGCGTTCACCGGCACGTTCGTCGCCGGGATGGCGGCGCAGGTGTACTACGATGAAGGGCGACGCCCGTCGCGTGATCGACTTGACTCGTTCCGCCACTGGGCGATGCGAGAAATTCGTCGCACACCAGCGCTGCTCCGATCGGTGCCGAGGCTCCGCGATGGCTTCGTCAACTCAGATGCCGACGTGATCGATGTGCGCTACACGACCGACGTTTCGAGTGAAATGCCGTAGTTGTTCAGCTTCTCCGTCAGCTCGTCAAGACTCAAGTCCAGCAGGCTGGCTGCGGCAACACGATCGCCGCTCGACTGGCGCAGAGCCTCACGGATCATCTGGCGTTCGACATCCTGAAGGACTTCCTGCATCGGCGTTCGGTTGCGCACCGTGCTGGCGATGTCGATGAAGTGCCCCTGATCGGTCGATGAGAACGTGATCAGGTCTTCGGTGATGATTCCGCCCTGTGCCATGACAATCGCACGTTCGATCGTGTTCTCCAGTTCGCGGACATTGCCGGGCCAGTCGTGATCGATGAGCGTCCGCATCGCGCCGGCTGAGATTTGCGTTGGGCTAGCGGACGAGCTGATGCGGTGCTTGTGCAGAAAGTGCTCCACCAGCAACGGAATGTCGTCGCGCCGCTCACGCAGCGGCGGAAGATAGATCTCAATGACGTTCAGACGGAAATACAGATCCTCGCGGAACTGGCCATCACGCACTTCCTGGGGCAGGTTCTTGTTCGTTGCCGTGATCACGCGGACATCGACCTTGACTGGCACGGTCCCGCCGACACGTTCGAACTCGCGCTCCTGCAGCACACGCAGCAGCTTCTTCTGGGTTGAGAGCGTCATTTCGCCGATCTCATCCAGAAAGATCGTGCCCCGATTGGCGCGCTCGAAGTGGCCTTTCTTCTGGGCAATCGCACCGGTGAACGCGCCCTTTTCGTGGCCGAAGAGCTCGCTCTCAAGCAACGTCTCCGGCAGAGCCGCGCAGTTGACCTTCACCAGCGGGCCGTGCGCATAGCCGGAGTTGCGGTGAATCGT
The DNA here is from genome assembly GCA_023954495.1 of Thermomicrobiales bacterium. NCBI lineage: Bacteria > Pseudomonadati > Thermomicrobiota > Thermomicrobia > Thermomicrobiales > Thermomicrobiales bacterium. Next base: position 56,205 of record JAMLIA010000005.1, read on the forward strand.
CGTCGCAACCAGCTCCTTGCCGGAGCCGGTTTCGCCGGTAATCAGCACCGTCGAATCTGTGCGCGCGACGCGGCCAATGGACTTGAAGACTTCCTGCATCGCCGGGCTGTTGCCGATGATGTATTCATTGGGATCGCGCTCGGCGAGCGCACGAAGCTTCTGCACCTCGTTGGCCAGCGCCTGGCGCTCAAAGAACCGCTGCACGCGCAGGAGAACGTCATCCAGATCAAATGGCTTGGTGACATAATCATAGGCACCGAACTGGATTGCATCGATGGCGGTGGAAGCGGAGCCGTAGGCAGTCATGACAATGATCGGAAACGGGCCATCGCGTGTGTCGCTTAGCTTGCGCAGAACGTCGAGGCCGCTGACATCCGGCATGCGCACGTCCATGATGACCAGATCAGGCGGGTCGTCAGCAGAGATTTCCTCAATGATTGTCGCGCCGTTCGTCACCTCCTCGACATCGAAGCCCTCGTCTTCGAACAGTTCGCGAAGGAGCGATCGGATACCGGCGTCGTCATCCGCTACCAGTATTCGAGCCATCCTGAGTATCGTCCTCCCCCCGGGGCGCATGTGGTATCCATCCACGCGGGAATCCCCGCGCGCTGGAATGTCTGGTTGTGTACATGGTGATCCGCATCGGCGCGGCATCACCCTACTTCCAGCCCGACGCCCGATGACCGGCACATGACCTGTCAAGGCAGGTTAGATGGGCAAGTATACTCCGGCCCAAGTGATGACTGTTGTGAGACGTATTGTGAAGCAGGAAACAGTGTATGCCTGACGTGCCGGAGCGAGTAGTGCTCATCGGTCCCAGTGGAGCCGGAAAATCGTCCATCGCCCGTGCCCTGGGTGAGCGCCTGGGCAAGCCGGTGATCGACACCGATGATGAGCTCAGCGAACGAATCGGGATGCCGATCACCGAGTTCTTCGCACGCTACGGAGAGCCGGCGTTCCGTGCTATTGAGCGAGAGGTCGTCGCGCAGGCGTGCCAGCAGGGCCCAGCAGTTATTGCGACGGGTGGCGGCGCGGTGCTCTTCGACGAAAACTGGGCCGTCTGGCGTCCGAACAGCGTTGTCGTTGGCCTGTCGGCTGATCCGGAGACCCTCGTCGGTCGCGTGACGCGCCAGACCGGGGCGGACGGGGAGCGTGCCGAACGGCCGCTACTGGCCGGCAACGCTGAGGAGCGTATTCGCGCGCTCGTAGCGCAGCGCTCAGCGCTCTACGCGCAGGCCGATGTCACCATCGATACCTCCGCTCTTGATCACGCTGCGGCTATTGAGGCCGTTGTGCGAGCTGTCATGCAGCATTCTGCCGGTGGGCTCAGTCCGCGATTGTCGCTGCTGACGCCGTCTGGACGCTCAGACATTTACGTTGGCCGCGGGGTGCGCAGTCAGCTCGGGCAGACGATCCATCAGCGCTGGCCGCGCTCGCGCCGCGCCTGGGTGGTGTCCGACGAGAATGTGGCCGCGCGCTGGGCTGACGAAGTTTGCGAGTCGCTGGAGCGAGACGGACTGCGGGCCGATCTGCTCGTTGTGCAGCCCGGCGAGACGACCAAGAGCCTGACCGACGTAGAACGCCTCTGCAAACAGATGACCGAAGGAGGTGCGACGCGGCGGGATGTCGTGATCGCGCTGGGCGGCGGTGTCGTCGGCGATCTGGCCGGGTTTGTGGCGAGCATTTGTCTTCGCGGTCTGGCGCTGGTCCAGGTGCCGACGTCGCTCCTGGCGATGGTCGATTCCAGCGTCGGCGGTAAGACCGGCGTCAACCTGCCGGCCGGTAAGAACCTGGCCGGGGCGTTCTATCAGCCCGGAGTTGTATTGATCGATCCTGCGTTCCTCGATTCGTTGCCACAGGCTGAATACCGATCCGGCATGGCCGAGGTCATCAAGCACTCGTTGATCCAGCCGAGCACGCCGCTTGGTGGAACGACGCTGCTGGAGACGCTGCAGGAGGTCGAGCTGGATCCGCTCCCGGCGGAGCAGGTTGAGGAGATTCTGGCGCTGAACGTCGCAATCAAAGCATCGGTTGTCGCTGCTGACGAGCGCGAGGCTGGACTGCGGATGGTGCTCAATTTCGGCCACACCGCCGGTCACGCGATCGAGGCCGACGGCTATCGCTACCGCCACGGCGAGGCGATCGGCTTGGGATTGCTGACTATCATTGGTGCAGCCGTCGCGATGGGTCGCGTGCCGGAGACGGACCTGGATCGCGTCCGGGCGCTCCTGAATCGCGCTGGCTTGCCAACGGACCTTGAGACGGACATCGAGCAGGTGCTGAGTAATCTGACGCATGATAAGAAGAATGTCGACGGCGCGATTCACTGGGTGTTGCCGGTCCGCGACGGTGGGGTTGAGCTCGAAACCGACGTCGCAATCGACGATGTGCGGCGTAGCTTGCTCGCTTTGACCAGGGAATAGACTGGCGTGTGCTATAGTCCGATGGTTACGCCTCCCGAGGACGGGTGGTGTTGTCGTGCATTGAACACCGGAGACACGCATTGTGACCGTCCTGCTCTCAGGTTCCCTCGCATACGATCACATCATGGTTTTTCCCGGTCATTTTGAAGACCACATAATTCCCGACAAGATCCACGTGCTGAACGTGTCGTTTCTCGTTGATTCGCTGGATCGGCTGCGTGGTGGAGTTGCCGGGAACATCGCCTACAGCCTGGCGCTGCTTGGGACACGTTGCCGCGTCGTCGCGACGGCCGGTATTGATTTCGATGAGTACCGCTCGGCGCTGGAGCGCGTTGGTGTAGACACGTCCGGGATCCACATCATCGAGCACGAGCGCACCGCGAGCGCCTTCATTACGACTGATCGCGCCGACAACCAGATTACGGGGTTCTATCCGGGCGCGATGTCGAAGGCTCGCGATGTGTCGGTCGATGACCACCGCGAGGATGTGCGGCTTGGCGTGATCTCGCCGACCGACCCGGAAGCGATGATCCGGCACGTGCGGGAATTCGCTGCCGCCGGCGTCCCCTACGTCTTCGATCCCGGCCAGCAGATCATTGCACTCTCCGGTACGGCGCTGAGCGAAGGCGTGAAGTCCGCCAGGTTGCTGATCGGCAATGACTATGAGTTCGCCATGATCTGCGACAAGACGGGCACCAGTCGCGATGAGCTCATTCGGGCCTGCGAAACGGTGGTCATCACCTATGGTGACCTGGGCTCGACGATCTACGATGGCCACGGCAAATCCGAACATCGCATCCCGGCGGCCCGCGCGTCATCGGTTGTTGACCCAACCGGGGCTGGCGACGGATACCGCGCCGGACTGATTCACGGCATGTTGGCCGGCCTTTCCTGGGAAGAGGCTGGGCGTATTGGCTCGCAGGCCGCGACGTTCGTCGTCGAGGTCAAGGGCACGCAGAGCCATGAGTACACGGCGGCAGCGTTCGCTGAGCGGTTCTCAGAGTCGTTTCCTGAATACGCCGACGCAGTGCGCACACTGCATGAAGACCCGGCAGTGGCCGGTCGAAACAGGGAAGAGTAGGGAATGACCGACACGACGCAGATGAATTACGACATCTTCGATCGCGGCCTGGCTGACGACGGCCATCGCCGAATTGCCTGGGCTGCGCGCGAGATGCCGGTGCTGGCGCTGATTCGCGAACGCTTCGAGCGCGAGAAGCCGCTAGCCGGGGTCCGCATCGTCGCCTGCGTCCACGTCACCACCGAGAGCGCAAATCTGGCGCTCACACTCAAGGCTGGTGGAGCTGACGCGGTGATCTGCGCCAGCAACCCGCTGTCTACCCAGAACGATGTTGCGGCCGCGCTGGTTGATGATGGTATCCCCGTCTTCGCGATTAAGGGCGAAGACGCCGAAACCTACTACCGTCACCTCAATTCGGCGATCGATCACCAGCCGAATATCATCATTGATGACGGCGCGGACGTCGTCAGCACCGTCCACCGCACGCGTCGCGAGGTGCTTGAGGGCATGATCGGCGCGACCGAGGAAACGACGACGGGCGTCGTCCGCATGCGCGCGATGGAGAATGACGGCGTGCTGGCGTTCCCGGTCGTTGCGGTGAATGACGCCGACACCAAGCACTTCTTCGACAATCGCTACGGCACCGGCCAGTCGACGCTCGACGGTATCCTGCGCGCGACCAACATTCTCCTGGCCGGCAAGGTGCTTGTCGTCGCAGGCTATGGCTGGTGCGGCAAGGGCATCGCCATGCGCGCGAAGGGCATGGGGGCGCGTGTCATCGTGACCGAGATCAACCCGACGCGGGCGCTCGAAGCGGCGATGGATGGCTTCGCCGTCACCACGATGCTTCGCGCGGCCACGATTGGCGACATCTTCATCACTGCGACCGGCAACATCAACGTGATCGACCGCGATGATTTCCAGAACATGCGCGACGGTGCGATCATCAGTAATGCTGGACATTTCAACTCCGAGATCAATATGGCGGCTCTGGAGGAAATGGCCGGCGAAGGCCGACGCATACTCCGACCGTTCGTTGAGGAGTTCCAGATCGCGGCTGACAAGCGGGTGATCGTGCTCGGTGAGGGACGATTGATTAATCTCGCAGCGGCCGAGGGCCACCCGGCGAGCGTGATGGACATGTCATTCGCCAATCAGGCGCTTGCCTGCTCCTATCTGGTGTCGCACGGCAGTGAGCTTGAGAAGCGTGTCTATGTCGTGCCGCAGGAGATTGATCAGCAGATCGCGCGGCTCAAACTGAGCGCCATGAACATCGAGATTGACGTGCTGACTGACGAGCAGGAAAGCTATATGTCGTCGTGGGAGCACGGGACATAGCGCCAGCAGAGAATACGCACGCGGGTGAGACCGACCATCGACTAGCTGGAGGAGACCCAACGCAATGCCGACTTCGTTTATGCGGGCATCGCAAGCGTTTTTCACGTCCGAATCTGTTACCGAGGGGCACCCAGACAAGCTCTGCGATCAGATTTCTGATGCCGTACTCGACGCGATTCTGACCGAAGATGCTGACGCCCGTGTCGCCTGCGAGACGGCAGCGACCACCGGGCTGGTCGTCGTCTTCGGCGAAATCACCACCAGCACCTACGTCGATATCCCCCGGATCGCTCGCGATGTCGTGCGCGACATCGGCTACACCAGCGATGCCTATGGGTTTGACGCCAATACGTGCGGCGTCATCACGTCAATCAAGGAGCAATCGCCGGACATCGCGGGCGGAGTCGATGAGGCGCTGGAGATTCGCGATAGCGAGATGCGCGACCCGCGTGACCGGATCGGCGCAGGCGACCAGGGCATGATGATCGGGTTCGCCTGCGACGAGACCCCGGAGCTCATGCCGCTGCCGATCTCGCTGGCCCACGACCTGTCACACCGATTAACGATCGCCCGACGCGACGGCTCGCTGCCGTTCCTGCGGCCCGATGGCAAGAGCCAGGTGACGGTCGAGTACGAGCACGGTGAGCCGAAGCGTGTCGCCACTGTGCTCATCTCAACGCAGCATGACGAGTCTGTCTCCAATGAAGACATTCGCTCAGGCGTCATTGAAGAGATCATTTACTCCAGCATCCCGGAAGCTCTGATCGACGCTGAGACGAAGATCCTGGTTAATCCGAGTGGCCGCTTCGTCATCGGCGGGCCGATGGGTGATGCCGGCCTGACCGGCCGCAAGATCATCGTCGACACCTACGGCGGCATGGCGCGCCACGGTGGCGGCGCGTTCTCGGGCAAAGATCCGACAAAGGTCGATCGCTCCGGTGCATACGCGGCACGCTACGTCGCCAAGAACATCGTGGCTGCCGGGCTGGCGCGGCGCTGCGAGCTGCAAATCTCCTATGCCATCGGCGTTGCGCATCCACTCTCGCTGCACGTCGAGACCTTCGGCACCAGCACGGTCTCCGACGAGCGACTGGTGGCTGTCGTCGAAGACATGTTCGATCTACGACCGTTGGCGATCATTCAGGACCTGGATCTGATGCGTCCAATCTATCGCCAGGTCGCGGCGTACGGTCATTTCGGTCGACCTGATCTCGATCTGCCGTGGGAGCGCACCGATCTGGCCGAGGCGTTGCGGGAGGCTGCCGGGCCGCAGACGACCGTCGGCGTCGCCTGAAGCGTGAGCGGGACGCGATGACGACCGCGCTCATCACCGGCGCGAGTGGTTTCGTTGGCCGTCACCTCGTCGCGGAACTCGAAAGCACCACCGACTGGCAGGTTGTCGGCATCGGTCGGCGTGCGTCCACACTCGGCACGCGGACGCGCGTGCTGGCCTGCGATCTTCGGGATGCTGATCTGGTGCGTCGAACGGTGACGCACGTTGCCCCGGAGATCATCTTTCATCTGGCCAGTCAGAGCTATGTGCCGCAGTCCGTCGCCGCACCGGCCGAAACCCTCACCAACAATCTGGTTGGAATGCTCAACGTCCTGGAGGCGATTCGCGGAACCGCGAACAGCGTACGCGTTGTCGCGGTCGGGTCAGCCGAAGAGTACGGTTTCGTCGCGCCGGACGAGGTGCCGGTTACCGAAGCACAGCCGTTCCGGCCCGGCAATCCGTACGCTGTCTCCAAGATCGCACAGGACATGCTCGCGCTCCAATATGCGCTGTCGTACGGTATGGAGATCGTCCGTCTGCGCCCATTCAGCCACGTCGGCCCTGGTCAGAGTGACCGGTTTGTGCTCTCGACATTTGCACGCCAGATAGCAGAGGCTGAACACGGGCTGATCGAGCCGACAATTCTGACCGGTAACCTCGATGCGATCCGTGACTTCCTCGATGTCCGCGACGTGGTTCAGGCCTATCGCCTGGCGGCAGATGCCATCGACCCCGGAAAAGGCGAGGTCTACAATCTGGCCAGCGGCGTCGGCTGGCGGATTGGCGACCTGCTGGACAAGCTCACCGGCATGGCGACGATCCCTGTCGAGGTGCGGCAGGACCCGTCGCGGTTGCGGCCGTCGGACGTGCCGGTGCTGATTGGTGACGCGACGCGGTTCCGCGAGCGCACGGGATGGCAACCTGGTTGGACGATTGAGGACACGTTGCGCGACATTCTCGACGATTGGCGCGCGCGGCTGCGCCCAAGCGCCTAGCCGGTCGTTCCGCCCGGAGGCGTGTAGCCGGGGACCGCGCTGGCGATCATCGCGCCCAGTGCGTCAAGCATCGCCTGTCCTTCTTCGACCGTTGCCTGTGCCGGATCGCCAAAATATCCGAGTTCCGCGCCCGCATCGGCAAACGTACGGGCACCTTCACGGAGACGGGCCGGCAGATCGATCCAGACCGGCGGCATTGTCGCCAGCGTCGCGCGATCGACAGCTTCCGGCTTTGCGGTGAGCACGATCGATGTCTCGTAACACCCCGCGTGACGAGCGCCCCGGCGGAACTCCTCGCTGAGTGTTGCGGCGTGATGCTCTTTGCGCTGATCCGGCGAACGCACCGGCAGGCCGGTCGCCTCCTCGACGGTACGGCAGGCTCGCTGGATGCGGTTGACGTGTTCCGGCTCCAGATGCGCATTGCAGCAGATCAGCGCCTGATACCCCTGCCTCGCTGCCTGAGTGAGCAGGCTCGTCAGGTAGCGCTCGAACTGCTCCGCCTCAACGGGTGTAGTGCCCGGAAACGACGTCCCGACGAATGAGACGCTGTACGCAATCGGTGGCAGGATGATCGCAGGTATCCCGGCTGCGTTGAGCTTTTCGGCGGCGTTCTCCGCTGTCGCGACCGCGATGATGACATCGGTGTCCAGCGGCAAATGCGGCCCATGAGCCTCGGTCGCGCCGATCGGCAGCAGCCCGACTGGCCGCTGCTCCAGGATCTCGGCCGCCTGCATCCAGGTGAGATCTGCGAGATGGATGCACTTCGTGGACATGGGGATTGCCTCTCTGAGATGTCAATCGAGTATCCTTGCCCAACCGAGCCAGATGCGCCAAAGGATTGCCGGGCTATGAAGCTGCTTGTCGCGATTGTGCAGGACTATGATGCCTCATCTCTACTCCAGGCGCTGGTGAAAGCGGGGTATGGAGCGACCTATATCGGTACAACCGGCAGGTTCTTGCGCAGTGGAACCGCTGCGGTCCTTGTCGGAATCGAGGATGAGCAGCAAGCGAGCGCCACTGCCATCATCACCCGCCTCACATGTGAGCGTTCTGCTCCGCCTGCGTCGGTTCCGCAATCGCTCGAAAATGACATGGGAACTGATTTGATTGAATCGGTCGCGCTCGGTGGCGCGCATCTGTTCGTGCTGCGCGTCGCGCGTTTTTGCCAGATGTAGCGGGGCGCTATGCAGCATTTCGTTCGCCACATCACCCACGCGAGCATTCGGTATTACGCCGCGCTGCGACTGGCAGCGGGATCGATGCTCGACATCGTGCCTGCCGATGGTATGCCGGATCGGCCGCCAATCGTGCGGCGTTCGGAAAACGAGCTGCCTTCCGGCTTCGATCGTCGCGAGCTGATTGAACGCAACGGCGTATCGCACGTCGTCACATTGACGGCGCAGGTTGAGCGCAAAGCCCTTGATATATCGTTGAATTGAAAGCAGATCACTGCCGCGCCGATGGAATCGCATCGGCGCGGCAATCTCGTGGACCCTTGTTAGACGCTGGAGAGTGAGACAGGCGCGCCGGCAGTGCGCTGCTCTTCCGACATCATGTCATGCAGAATCCTCTGCATGGCCATAATGTGAGCGCAGGTTCCCATGCCCTGCACTGCGAAGAAGTGGCAAGTACAGGAAAACTCATTGCCGGTCATGGTGGTGGTGTAGTTGTCGTTGTTGCCGTGGAACTCGACAGAAAACGAGTCGAATTTGACTCGCTCTGGCTCTTCGGCATAACGACGCGACTTCTCGATCTTGGAGATCAACGACGAGTTCATTGGCCGTCTCCTTTCGCCGTTCCCCGTAACACTCCCACGCTCTGCAGGAGGTTTGACGGTGCGACTGTGGCGACCGCTCGGATTGGGCGTACCAGCGATAGAGACGAATCAGCACCGCGGCACAGGGCCGGGTGCTGATCAGTTAACCGTCTCGGATGTCACCGGCAAGTCCATGGCGGGACCACCTTCCTGAACACCGTCTTGGTCGCTTAACAAGAGTCTATCAGATGATTTTGGACGTGTCAGCAGCGATGGCAGGGCAGTTCTCTGCCCTTCGGTCCAATCGCGGGAACGACGTGGACAGTGGGTTTGGTGCGAGAACCGTTGAGCGCCGCGATTCTCACCGGCGGCCAGAGTCGGAGAATGGGCGAAGACAAGGCGCTGCTTCGCATCAACGGCCAGGCGATGGTCGCGCGGGCTGCAGCACGGCTTGCTTCGGTCAGCGATGACGTCTTTCTCGTTGGCGACCGGCCCGAGTATCATGACTTCGGCCTGCGCGTCGTTGGCGATGACCATCCGGGCGGTGGGGCGCTCGGCGGAATTGCAACGGCGGTGCGGCAGGCAGGCTATGATCGCGTTCTGGTTGTCGCGTGTGACATGCCGAATCTCTCGCCAGCGTTGCTGCGGGCAATGGCGGCGCTCGTCGATGATGCGCAAGTGTTGATCCCGACAACTGCCGCAGATCGCAGCGACCAGGGCGGCGCGCTGACCTGGGAGACGACGCACGCGATCTATCGCAGATCCTGTCTGCCTGTGTTTGAGCGGCGCTTGCAGGCCGGCCAGCGCAAGATCGTCGATGCTGTTCGCGAGCTGCGCTGGCGCTCGCTATCAGAAGACTGGATCCGTGAATACGATCCCAGGCTGGAGTCGTTCGGAAACGTGAACACTCCCGAAGAGCTTGCGGGCCTCCGTGTTGATGTAAAGGGGAATGCTGCACCGTGACCGAGCGCGACTACTCGAAGTTCGTCCGCGAGGATGGACGCATGTGGACAAAGCGCATACCGCGGCCAGTGTATGTCGAGATGGTCCGCGAGTATCAACGCCGCCCTGAGGTTATCAACGTGGTCTTCGACGATCTGTACTGGCTCTGGGACCTGGAGCAGGCGGAGAAGAAGGCCAAAGATGCCGGGAAAGAAGTGGACCGGGTCGCGCTGGCGCACGAGCTGATCGAGGATATGGACGACAAGGACTGGTGGGCGGTGACCGCCGCATTCGAGGAGCATCTCATCACGTCGTTCGCCGAAGATCCCACACAATGGGCATCGTTCCTCGATCCGGTCTACGATTTGCAGGAGTCCGAGGGCTGGCGCGATCGCCAATAGAACGACTGGGCGTGCGTGGGGGCGTGAAGGGGGCATACATGAGCGTCGAGCCAAATGGGATCGTGACACTGACGACCGACCTCGGAACTATCGACGGCTACGTCGCGGCGCTGAAAGGGGTCGTGCTCACGAATCATCGTCATGCGACGCTCATCGACGTTACTCACCACATCCCGAGCCGCGACGTGACTGAGGCGGCGTTTCAAACTGCGATGGTCTGGTCGACATTTCCAGCAGGAACTGTCCATCTGCTGGTAGTCGATGCCGGAACGGATACGAGTCATCGTCCAGTGGTGGCCGAAGTGGGCGGCCATTACTTTGTTGCGCCTGACAATGGTGTGCTCACGCTGCTTGTCGCCAATCAACCGGCTAACGCTCTCATTGTTCTGAATGAGCCCGCATTCTTTCGTGATGTACCCGCTATCTTCCCCGGTCGTGATGTTCTCGCGCCGGTCGCCGGTCGCCTGGCGTCGGGAGACGTCAGCCTCAACCAACTCGGCAGCTCGGTTGACCCGGCAACCCTGGCGTCGCTGCCGTGGAAGGCAAGCCACGACAACCCGGAAAGCGTGCACGCACCAGTCGTTTCGATCGATCGCTTCGGCAACTGTCGGACGCTGATCACGAGGCGGCAGATCCCGTGGGACCTCTCCTCCGTCTTCGTGCGCTGCGGCGATGCGTTCGTGCGCGGCATCCATCGTTCATACAAGGACGTTCCGGTGGGGAAGACGTTGGCGTTGTTCGGTAGCCATGGAGGATTGGAGATCGCCGTCCGCGGTGGGAGCGCCACGCAGTCGTGGGAGATCCAGCGCGGTGAGAGCGTAGTTGTATCGACGGTGGACGATCCGGCTTCGTAATCTCTGCATGCTATACTGAGCCGTTGAAACTGACCGCCAATTCGATCCACAGGATGGTTTCGTCGACGTGAGTAAGCCAGCAAAATCACGAACTCGAACGCAGATGAATCGCGCGCAGCTGAAAGCCTACGAGGCGCGGCGCGCCGAAGAAGTGCAACACAGCCGAGCGATTCAGCAGGATGTCGACGCTGTCAGCGGGCAGCCAGCGGCAGCCGCTGCCGCGGTCGCGCCTCGACGGCGGATCTATGCGATGAGCCACGAGCAGGAGATGGCAATCATCCGCTCCGACCTCAAGCGTCTCCTGGGCATTGTTGCGGTTCTGCTCGTCGTTCTGGCAATTGCCACCCTCGTTCTCCGCTAACATCCAGCATCAGTAAGCGCAAAAGCGGACGCCCATTGGACGTCCGCTTTCTCATTGTGCAATTGCGCTACGAGATGTGCTCGCGCTAGGCGCTTTCTTCGTCTTCAGCCTCGGTGTCGGACTCGGCGATGTACTCAGTGTCGTCGTCCGCGTCGGCGTCGGTCTCGCGTGCTTCCAGCTCCTCGGTGTCGAGCTCCTCATCCTCTTCGTCCCCGAGCTCGAGGTCCGGCTCGTCGCGGAAGAGGCGCGTGTCACGGAGATAGGCTCGCGGGACAGAGATCTTGCCCTGGCGCGGGAATGAGAGGCGAGTGCCCATGTCCGGGCTCTTCACCGACTCCCGGACGATGACGCGGACACTCTCGCCCGTGTTGGCGGTGACATAGACCTCATACTCGTTGCCGAGCTCGACGAGCTCAATCACGCGGCGTGCCAGTCGTGGCTCCATCTGGCCAATGTACTGACCATCTTCGTCCAGCAGCCGGATCGCGTTGCCGGCCTGCTCCATGGTGAGTTGGTCACCGCTGGAGAGCTCGGTTAGTACGGCAGCAGGCGCGACAGTGACGAGGTCGTCGACGTAGGTCTTGCCAACCTCTTCGACGAAGATGCCTGCGCCGAGATCGCGGGTGCGACCGATCGCTTCGACTTCGGCCTCGGTCTCCTTGAGTGGCTCGAGGCGGCTGATGTTGCGCTGAGCAATCACGTTCGCCGGATCGATGGCAAACGCCTGCTGGTACGCCTCGTAGGCCGACCGAAATCGGCGCATTTCGAAGTACGCCTTGCCCAGGCGATTGAAGGCTGCGACATCGCGAGGAGCGCGCTCAAGGATCTCCTGATTGATCGTCACGGCAGCCGTCCAGTCGCCGGCAGCAGCAACTACGCGCGCGTGCTCTTCGAGGAGCCGTTTGGCTTTTCCCTTAGTAATCTCGATCGACACCCTTGTTCCCTTCTCCTCTCAACCTGGAGAGGCGATCCTTGCAATCCAGATATAAACGTTATGCGTGCGTGAGTACCTTGACCGGCTCAGCGAGCACATACCACGTCGTTGCTTCCGTGATCCGCACATCCACGAGCTGGCCCAACCAGTCACCTGATGCCTCGAAAAATACGAGCTGGTTGCCGCGCGTTCGGCCACGCCAGCGACCCTTGGCGAAGCCATCGACGAGAATCTCGCGATGCTCGCCGACCATGTGTCGGAACTTCCGCGCGCTGATCTCCTCCTGAAGACGCTCCACAGCCTGGTGGCGGGCATGCTTGACCTCGTGCGGAATATCATCTTCCCAGCGGGACGAGAGCGTGCCGGGTCGCGGTGAGTACATCGCCACGTGGACCTTCTCGAAGTCCATGTCCCGCAGCAGATCAATCGTGTCCTGGAACTGTTCGTCCGTCTCTCCCGGGAATCCGACGATGATATCGGTCGAAAGGGTAACGCCCGGGATTGTCTCGCGAATCTTCGCGATGCGATCGCGATAGTGCTCCTGCGTGTAGGTGCGGCGCATCCGGCGCAGAATCTCATTGTTGCCGGCCTGCACCGGCAGATTCACGTGCTCGCAAGCACTCGGCAACTCAGCGATCGTCTCGATCAGCTTGTCCGAGAAATACTTCGGATGCGAGGTCAGGAACCGCAAGCGCTCGATCCCATCGATCGAATCGACGGCGCGCAGCAGGTCTGCGAGGTCTCGACCGTCCGGCAGATCGTGTCCGTAGGCGTTGACGGTCTGGCCGAGCAGTGTCACTTCGCGAACGCCCTGTGCGGCGAGACGTCGCACCTCGTCGACGATCTCGTCGAACGGCCGGCTGATCTCTCGGCCACGTCGGTACGGCACGATGCAGTAGGAGCAAACGAAGTTGCAGCCATAGATGATCGGCACGAACGCGGAAACGCCCGGGTTCGACGCGATTGGCTGGTAGTAGTGCGGGAGTTCGGCGAGGTCAGCGTCGGCTTCGTGGAGCTCAGGGACGATCTCGACCAGCCGATCGAATTCTGACGGGCCGAAGAAGAGATCAACATGGGGGAAGCGTTCGCGGAGTTTGGGCTCCTGACCGGTGACCATGCAGCCGGTGAGCGCGATGCGGACATCGGGATTCGAGCGCTTCACGCGGGCAAGGGAGCCGATCTTGCCGACGACCTTATCCTCGGCCGCCTGTCGAACGACGCAGGAGTTCAGGACGATAACATCAGCCTGCTCTTCAACTTCGGTCCGATGGTAGCCAACCTGACTGAGCATCGCCTCGACCTTGGCGGATTCTGCCTCGTTCATCTGGCAACCGATCGTCCAGATGCAGTAATGCTTCTCGCCGGACTCGACTGCGGGTTTTGCTGTCGGCATCGCAGTACGACGAACGAGATGAATTGGCTCCACGCTGACCCTCCCAACGACATAAGGGCACCGCTGGGTGCCCGGCCCGCGATTATACTATCTCTCACTTCAATATAAAGGTCATCCAGCCTGACCAGTCTCTGTGCCGCATTGTCACCCCCTCCGAGACATAAGCAATAGAACACACGTTCGGACACAAAACATGCGAATGAAACTGCGTGTACGTACAGAGTGAAGATGACTCATATCTCTGCTACACTGATTGCCAACGCAGAGGGATGTGACCTACAGGAACGCCAGTTCTCAGGGAATGCGCGTGGCTGACCCTGCGTACGTACGTGCCTTCTTAACGCCAGCGGGATCATTGGGGGTGGTCATAGATGGTCAAGCGCAAGTGCGGCACGTGTCGATTCTTCCAGGACGGGGGAATTGCCGGTTCGGGCTGGTGTAATCATCCTGCTCGACGCGAGTTGCACCACATGGTTCTGGTCCGCAAGACCGAGCTTGGCTGTCGAAACAATTGGGATCAGGACCTTTGGGAGCTTGCCCCCGAGCTCGCCGGCGAGGGCGAAGAGCCTGACATCCATATCCCCGATCCGCAACACATCCCGGCCAGCGCTGATGGCTCGCCACACGCGGCGACTTCTTCACGTCACGGTGACATGTTCACCGACCGCCTGAAATCAATCACCGTTGCGCCGCCGCGCGAAACGGCGACGAAGAAGCCCGGCAGCGAAGACGACTTCGACCCAACGGCGGACCGCTCAGATGTGCGGGCGGCACGCCGGCGACGCGTCGAGCAGCTGGAGCGCGATCGCCACGAGCAGCAGCGCGAACGGGCCGACGAGGCGCGCAAGCTGCTCGAGTCTGATCCGGAGCCCACACCGAAGCCGGAGGAACAGCGCAAGCAGTCAGCTGAGGTGAAGCAGAAGTTTACTCCTGCGCCGGAGCGCCAGCCGGCAGCGCCGCGACCATCTCACGTGCAGCGGCCCGCGCCGCAGCCGCAACGAACCGCGCCACCACGACGGCCGGTCGTGCCGCAGACGCCGAGCGTGCAGCAGAATCGGCCTGTCTACGACGCGTTCTCGCCAGACTCCTCGATCTCATTTGGCGCGAGTCCCGGTTCGTTCGAGCGCAAGTCGCAGCCGAGCATGCGAAAGCCGCAGCCGCAGCAGTCATCAGTGCCGCCTTCGCGCCCCACACAGTCGCCTCCGGCTGAGCCGCGCCCGGCGATGATGCAGCAGGACACAGACCCCCTGCCGACGTACGAAGTTCGCGCACTGCAGGCTGGCGCACAGGAGCGCCGCTCGCAGCGGTTCTCTCAGACAGCGAAGCCGGGGAGCGGCGGCGAGCCAAGGGGTGAGCGCGCCTCACGGGCAGTGGACGTTGAGCCGCCAGTCGAAGAGCGCGACCCCGGCTGGATGCTGTGGGCAGGACAGATCGACGGGCCGCGCACAACACCGGCTCGGTCGGAGCCGCCGCCGCCCGCTGTTGAGGAATTCTCGCCGACCGCATCCGAGCCACAGATCGGCGCTTCGTCAGCGCGACCGCCGGCTCGACCGCGCCAGCAGCAGATGCCGCGATGCTGTGCTACGTGTCGCGACTTCCGCCCGGTTGGTGATGGGACGACTGGCTGGTGCACAAACGAGTATGCTCCGACCGCGAAGCATATGGTAGAGTCGGGCGATCTTGCATGTGAGACGAGCGTAGGCAGTTGGTGGTTGGCGAATGATGTCATCTGGCTGGAACGTGCCGACACGACGCACCACAGTCGGCCAACGCCGTTGCTCGACGACCTGTACCGTGCAGGCCTCGATTCGGATCCTGATGATCCAACCTATCGTGATTGAATGATTGTCTCCGCGTCGCACGGCGATTGAATGTGCGACGCGAGTCGCCGCGCGATGACTCATAAAGGCTGGTATGTCCAACTTCGGAGAGCTTCTTCAACAGGCACGCGACTACAAGGGTGTGACCCTCCGCGAGGCGGAGCGGGCAACCCGCATAAGTCGCCACCATCTGGCCGCGCTGGAGTCAGAGAATTTCGCAGCGCTCCCGGCACCGACCTACGCCAAAGGCATAGTTCGCAACTACGCGCAATACCTTGGGCTCGACCCGCTGACAACGGTGGAGCTGTTCGAGCAACGCAGCGGCGAGGTCGCGCGGTCGAAGCGGGTCGTTGGCACGACGACGACCTATAACGCACGATCTCACTGGGTGCCCAACTTCGCCATCATCGCGTTCATGATCATCATGGCCGCGATTGTCTTTACCTGGATCTACTCGGCGTACCTGCGGCCGTCGGAAACCGCTGCACCCACCGCAGTCGCCGTCGCGACCGTGACGCCGGTATCCGAGTCTTTGCTGGCGCAGGTCACCGTCCAGACAACCGAGGCGATGCCGACGCCGCTCGCCACCCCGACAGCGCCGCCCGAAACGACACCAACGTCGGAGCCGGAAGCATCCGGGCCTGCGTCTGTCGATGATGAACCCACGGCAGTCGTCGATGACTCGACCGATACGAGTGACATCGCAGACGATGCCGAGGTGGTCGATGACACGTCCACTGACGATGGGTCTGGCAGTGTCGTCACCGAAGGCCCCCACACGTTTGTCATCTGGGTGACTGATGATGTCTGGGTGCAGATGATTGTCGACGATGTCGTTGTCGCAGACGACGTGCTTCCGGCCGGGACTGAGCTCACGTATGGTGGCAGCAGCCTCTGGGTGGAGTCAGGTAACGCAGCGTTCGTGCATGTATACGTCGATGGGGAAGACTACGGCGTCCTCGGCGATAGCTGGGATTCAGCGTTTAGTTTTCCGTAACCGGCGGCATGGCTCATTCTGAGGGGGTAGCTTCGTGTCTGGCCCGATGGTTTTTGGCGATCCGTATGCATCGTCATCAGCAGTGGTGGGTCGCGTCGTCGCCGTTTTGCGCGGTGTCACTGAAACACGGGGACTGGCGCTCGCCGGGCATCGATCGCGAGCCGTGACAATGGGCGCGGTCCACGAGCTGATGATCACCGACGAAGACGCGCGCCAGGAAGGCAAGGTCGACCGGGTGGCGCTCCTGGCGTTCGTTGAGATTCTGGAAGCGGGCGTCATTCTGCTCGATGCAGATGTCACGATCGGCGACGCCTCTGTCGGTGTGATCGCCGGTTTCGACGAAACCCATATGCCGAACCATCAGAACATTTGCCTGCGCGGTGAATTAGCGGACGGTGAGTCGCGATCGATCGCAGTCGGGGACCGCGTCGTTATCTCTGGGGTTGGCTAGATCGCGGTGATTGGCACCCGCACGTTGATGGGCTCGTCAAAGAGCGAGATCTCGATCGGGAGCTTGCCGACATAATCACCATCAACCTCAAACGGCACATCTGTCGGAGAATCGAGACAGATGTTCTGCCCTCGATAATGAGTCGACCAGCGGCTCTGCTCGGGTCGCCCAGCAAGTGTCCAGAAGACCACCTGGCTGACATCCATGAGGCGCGGTGGATCGAAGATGAGCAGGTCGATCATCCGATCCCGGCGGTCAATCCCTTTCCCGACGACGATGCGCGGGTTCACGATTGAGGCACCGATCGCGGTGAGGATGAGCCGCGCCTTCCCGGCAATTGGTCGTCCGTCAATCGTGCCGCTATATTCGAAGCGCGGAAAGTTCAGATTGCGTGCCCCCGCCGGCAAATAGGCCGCCCACCGAACGCGACGCTTGAGGCGCGGGGACGTGTCGCGCATGACAGCCGCATCGAAGCCCGCACCGGCCATGTGCACGATCACTCGATCTCCGGCGAGCGCGATGTCGATGTTTGTTGACACGCCTTCGCCAATTGCGATTCGGGCAGCTTCGTGGTGCTGGAGAGGAATGCCCAGCTCGCGAGCAATCATGTTCGTTGAACCACCGGGAATGACAGCGACCGTCACCGCTTTCCGCAGCGTTCCAGCAATGACCTCGGAAACAGTGCCATCACCACCAACCGCGATGATCGTACCGACGTCGTCGGTAGCCTTCTTCGCCAGCTCACGGGCGCCAATCTCCGGCGTGGTGTAGGCAATGTCCAAGTCGACACCCTGACGCTTCGCCTCGGTCTCAAGGTGCGAGACGATCACGTCGGAGCGCTGTGACCCGGACGACGGGTTGACGATCGCGAGGGCGCGACGATTGGCTGTCAACTCGGCAAGCTATCCTGCGTACTCTTCCTCAGGGCCGAAAATCTTCTCAGTCACCCAGGTCGCCAGCCATGTCGCTGCTGCGGCAAGGACAAGACCGAGAATTCCACGAACAACATTTCTCATCATCAGAGCGATATCCCTTCTGAGTGATTCGTATTTTCACCGTTCGAGCATGCAGATCAGACCAACTGAGATGCAGTCTACCATCGTGCTTGTGGCTAGCGGCTGCGGCGCAGTGACAACGACGCGAGCGCGAAAAGTGACCCACCTGCGACGATCATGAATGCCAGGATTTCCGCGACGGTGAGTCGGTTCACGAGGGTGCTGTCGAGGAACGGAATGCGTGCCAGAGGAAGAACAATGATGTCGGTGGGAATTGCGATGACGGACCACGGAGCGGTCCAGGGTGCGACGCCAAGCAACGCCGCAAGCAGCCGCAATCCAAAGAGAACAATCAACGCCGATGCGACGAACGTGATCACCAGGTCGCGCTGATTTGTGGGCCGAATGCGCGGTCGTGCTTGACGCGGTGGTCGAATCGACACTTAGTCGGGCTTTCCAACAACGAGGTCAGCAACGCGCTGCATGATCTGCTCGGCAACCGCCGCCTTCGATGCTTCGCCAAGTGACTCGCTGCGACCGTCGCGGAAGAAGAGCGTGACCGCGTTCGAGTCCGCACCCATTGCTGCGCGCGCATCGTTCAGCACGATGAAGTCCAGATTCTTCCGCGCAAGCTTGTCGCGCGCGTAGGCCTCGTGGTTCGTCGTTTCGGCGGCAAATCCAACGCGGATTGTCCCGGGTGTCTCGACCGTCGCCAGAATGTCCGGGTTGCGCACCAGCTGGATGACGAGATCGTCGTCGGACTTCTTGATCTTGTCCTCGGCAACGCTGGCAGGGCGATAGTCTGCTACAGCCGCGGCCATGATCAACGCGTCCGCGCCAGCAGCGTGGGTGGCGACGGCATCGCGCATGTCGATGGCAGATGTAACCGGGACGGTCGTTGCGCCGATCACCGGCGGTAGGGCCGTTGGTGTTGTGATCAGTGTGACGTCGGCTCCCGCTTGTAGCGCCGCGTGGGCGAGCGCGTAGCCCATGCGGCCGGATGAGCGATTGGTCAGCAGCCGAATCGGGTCGATGGCCTCCTGCGTGGCACCAGCGGTAACGACGACGCGTTTCTTCCAGAGCGGCCCGCCACGACTGAGTGCTCCTTCGATCGCGGCGATGAGCCGCTCGGTGGTTGGCAGCCGACCGATGCCGATAGCCCCGCTGGCGAGCCGGCCGTGATCCGGATCGACGACGACCGCTCCGCGCGAGCGCAACGTCTCCAGATGCTGCTGCGTGGCTGGATGGAGGTACATGTGATGCTCCATCGCGGGCGCGATGACGATCGGGGTGCCGCGTGGCGCTGCGGCCAGGTGCGTGACCGTCAGCATGTCGTCGGCGAGGCCAAGTGCCAGCCTGGCGATTGAGTTGGCTGTGGCCGGGGCGACGATGATGAGCTCGGCCTCTTCAGCTAGTGATATGTGCCCCTTCTCGGCTTCGCTCCAGCCTTCGAACACGCCGCTGTGAACGCGCCGTTTGGTGATCGCTTCGAACGGCAGCGGCGTGACGAATTGCCTGGCCGACTCGGTGAGGATGACATCGACGCGGGCACCAGCCTGAACGAGCTTGCTCGCGAGATCGATCGACTTGTACGCGGCGATCCCGCCGGTTACGCCCAGCACAATGCGCTTGTCCTGCAGGATCGCCATGCGTCGATGCCCCCTCATGCTAGCCGATCAGGCGGCGACAGCCTGACCGCTCATGACGGCTGTTGCCGCGGCGATGGCAGCGTCAATTGCCGCGTCGTCGATCTGATAGTGAGTGACCATGCGCACGCCACGCGTACCGTAATTCGACACCAGAATGCCGTTCGCCTTCATGCCTTCGACAAACGCGAGCTGGTTGATGGCCGGTTCCGTCTTGAAGATCACGATGTTCGTTTGCACGGCATCCAGGTCGATGCTGATGCCGTCGATTGTCGCAAGCGCCTCAGCGAGACGGCGTGCGCGAACGTGATCGTCCGGCAGGCGATCGATCATCGAGTCGAGTGCAACGACACCGGCTGCCGCAATGACGCCGGACTGACGCATTGCCCCACCCAGGATCTTACGTGCGCCACGCGCGCGCTCGATGAACTCGGCTGAGCCGGCCACGATAGAGCCTACGGGTGCCGCGAGCCCCTTCGACAGGCAGAACTGCACCGTGTCAGCGTAGGATGCGATCCGCTCAACCGGGGTATCGCTGCCGGCGGCCGCGTTGAATATGCGCGCGCCGTCCATATGAATCGGCACGCCACTTTCATCGGCGATCGCGCGCAGCTCCGCCAGATGTTCGATCGGCATGATAGTTCCGCCACAGCGGTTCTGCGTGTTTTCGATGCAGATAACGCCAGTGGGCGGATAGCCGGCGCGCTTGGCACGGATACGTTGTCGGACCACGTCGAGGTCGAGCTCTCCGTTGGCCATGTTCGGGACGAGACTGAACGGCATGCCGCCGAGAGCGGCCGCGCCCCCCGACTCGTACCAGAAGATATGGCACTCATCGCCCATGATGATTTCATCGCCACGCCCGCAATGAGCAAGGAGAGCCGAAAGGTTGCCCATCGTGCCGCTGGCGACGAAAACTGCTGCCTCTTTGCCAAGTAGCTTTGCAGCGAGCGCTTCCAGTCGATCGACTGTCGGATCCTCGCCATACTGGTCGTCACCAACATCAGCATTCGCCATCGCCTGACGCATTGCGTCGGTTGGCTTGGTCACCGTGTCACTGCGTAGGTCGATCACGCTGCATTCCCCCTCGGTCGTTGCGCGGCCATCCACTGGGTGAACTCCAGGACGCGGCGATTGTAGCGCAGGCAAGCGCACAGCGGCCCCGTGGAAACTCCACGAGGCCGCGTACGTGTGCGATTTGAATGGCTGCTAGTGGATGCGATTCACCTCGCTGCCACCGACGATTGTGAACTGCTGGTTCGGCCCATCGGTAAATGAGAAGCTGTACTTGCCCGGCAGCAGCTCCATGTCCTGCGCGAACGTCTTCCACGACGCCGCGTAGAAGCTCTTAGCGTTTCCAGAATCGGAGTGCACTGCTCCAGTCTGGAAGTCGACCGTTGTTGACGGCTCAGCAACGACGACCGCGTTCTGCTGCGCGTGCGCGCCGAGGTAGACCATCGCGAAGGCATACGAGCCCTTCAGCATCTCGGTGGTGGCTCCACCGTCACTGACTTCGCCGATGGTTCGCCAGCCGCTCGCATAGTACGAGGCGGTGCCACCGTCGAGCGCATTGCCCTGGCTGTCGATCAGGCGGACAGTGACGTGAATCGTTGAGAAGGTCACTGTCGTCGCTCCTGGGCCAACGGGGACGGCGTTCTGTTGCTCGCGTGTGCCGTTGTAGACCATCGCGAAGGCGTAGCTGCCCGGCAGCATCTGCACAGCGGTCGTGCCGTTCACCGTCGAATCGAGCGTCCACCACTTGCTGGCGTAATACGATGGCGCTCCTGCGTCGATCAGGTTGCCATTGCTGTTTCGCAGCTCAACAGTCACGGCGGCGGTTGCGAACTGATAGATCGAATTCGTGGCGTGTTGCTGCGAAATCTGCTGACGTGTGCCGTTATAGACCATCGCAACAGCCGTGTTGCCGGCCTTGCCGTCGAACGCGGCGCACGTCACACCGTTCGCGTTGGTCGTGCCTACGGAGCGCCATGCGCCCGAAACATATGCGGTGGCGCTGCCGCCTTCGAGCGGCGAACCCGTGCTGTTCTTAAGTCTGGCGACGATCACGCTCTTGACCTGATGGTCACCTGCCACAATCGGGAAGTCGATTTGGCAGTTCGGGTTTGGCCCAAAGTAGAACGTCGTTGTGCCTGGCAGGTATTCCATTGTCGGCTTGGCAAATGTTCGCCAGCCATTGAAGTACCAGCTGACCGCATCGGAGTATTGCAATGTCACACGGCCAGTCTGGAAGACGACATCGGTTGATGGTGTGGTGATCGCGACGCCGTCGCGCTGCTCACGCGATCCGTTGTACGACATGGCGAAGCTGTACGATCCAGGCAGCATCTGCGTAGAGACCACCCCGTTCGTCGTTGAACCGAGCGAGTGCCATCCGCTTGCATAGTACGCAGCGGATCCCTCACCGAGTGCAGCGCCGTCAGCATCGACCAGCTTGACGTTGACCTTGGCGGTGTGGAAAGTGAAGTTGCTGGCGTTCAGCTCGGTTCGATTCATTTGCTGGCGCGTGCCGTTATAGCTCATGGCCATGCTCATGCTGGGTGAGTCCGATGGGAGATACACCACGAGATTCCCGTTTGCATCGGTTGTGCCTGGTGCGGCGTGCCAGCCGCCGATGTAGTAGCTGAGGGTTCCGCCCGACAGACCGTTGCCCTCGGAATCGAGCAGCCGCACACCCACGGCGATAACGTTTTCGTCACCGACGGTGACATTGAATTTGTTCTGCGTGACGGAGCCGCTGTTGTTCCAGATGCTGTAGGTATAGGGCAGCAGCTCCATGGGGTTGACCCAGGCCGGAGCGCCGTAACCCTGGTACCAGCCCTGATAGGCGAGATGGCCAGTATTCAGGATCCGCACACTGTGCGTTGTCAAGGCGTAATTCGTGACGTCGACAGGGGTGACGGAATCAACCGCACCCTTGTAGTACTCCATGCGAATCCGGTAGTTCTGATTCGCGACGGACGTCGCCAGAACACCGGTGTCGTCGGTGTAGCCGAGTGTTCCCCAACTACCGGATCGCCAATAGAGGATTTTCGCTCCCGGAACGCCATCGCCGGTCGAGTTCGTCAGGGAGATATGAGTCGTGAAGTCGGCTGCTTGAGCCGAATGTGGCTGAGCAATGAGCAAGGCTGCGACCATCGCAGCGATGAGCCCGATGACGATTGCCAGCCGCTTCATCCGAACCTGTTGCTGTGTGTCAACGGTCATGTGACAACCAGACCTCTCCATTTCAGTCAACGCCCATGCGCCGACGTGATGACTGATTCGAGTGATTGATCAGGAACGGCGTAATCCACGGCCCTCCATCACTGGTCACGCTGGCGATACGCGGCAGCATGAGATAATTGCGGGCGCTGATACAGCATTAGCCGCGCGAGTGTTCTTGTCAACACTTCTTGCGTGTATAGAGCCGAAGTGAAACCGAATGGAATATTCAGGAATGCCGTGGTGCCGGGTCTCTGTTGGAATAAGCCCGGCGTCACGCGGGTTAGAGAACGGGCAGGCTCTGTCAGCAGAGTGCGGTGTTAGTAACCGACCCGGGCCGATGGAGATTGTAGAGAGCGATTGGGGATGCGCGCCGGAAATTCTGGCTTGACATACTGAGTACCATCAAGTAAGGTACCAGGTCGCTAGTGGCTGTGAGCGCGCGGTAACGAATATAGTTGAGCGTACGAGGACAGAAACCGAATCCGAATGGGCCTCGGGAGGGGGAAAGTCTGCCTTCCGGTTTTTGTGTTTCCTTGTGACAGGAAAAGCTCCTGATACCGCGTCAGCCTGAGCGCATCATGCGTGTCCAACCAGTGTGTGGCGGTATGCGAATCGCCATGGCCAGTCCTTCAATTGAAAAGAGGAGCACCACATGACCCAACGTGTTCCGAGCGCGCAGACGATCGCCGACCCTGTCGAGCAGGTCGTCTCTAATATGGGAATCAATCGGCGCTCCTATGCCCGCATCCCTACCGTCATCGAGATGCCCAATCTGGTTCAGGTGCAAATCGATTCATTCCAGTGGTTCAAGACCGACGGCTTGGGTGAGCTTCTCCAGGAGATCTCGCCGATTACCGACTACAACCAGAAGATGGAGCTCCACTTTCTGGAGCATGCCTTTGATGAACCACGCGCGAACGAAGAGACCTGCCGCGAGCGGGACATGACGTTCGCCGCGCCGCTGCGCATTCGCGTGCGGCTCATCATCAAGGAGACCGGGGAGATCAAGGAGAGCGATATATTCCTTGGCGACTTCCCGATGATGACTGCGCACGGTACCTTCATTATTAATGGTGCCGAGCGTGTCGTCGTCTCGCAGCTCGTTCGCTCGCCGGGTGTCTACTTCGAGCTGGACGAGGACGCCACGAGCGGTCGCCGCCTCTGCAAGGCCAAGCTGATCCCAAACCGCGGCGCATGGCTGGAGTTCGAATCCTCCAACCGAGACGTGCTGTCGGTGAAGGTCGACCGCAAGCGCAAGATGCCGGTGACGATTCTGCTGCGTGCGATCGGCTACGAAGATGACGACGAGCTCGCAGCACTCTTCGCTGACGTCGATACCAACCCGGATCACCAGTACATCTCGGCAACGCTGGAGCGCGAGCCAACCAAGACCCGTGAGGAAGCGTTGGTCGAGCTATACAAGCGGCTGCGCCCGGGCGATCCGCCGACCCGCGACAACGCCGCCAACCTGTTGAAGAACCTGTTCTTCGATCCGCGTCGCTACGACCTCGCCCGCGTCGGCCGTTACAAGCTGAACAAGAGGCTCGGTCGCGAGCAGCCGCTTGACGACCGCGTGCTCTCGCCAGAGGATCTGCTGGAGATCATCCGCACGATGATCCGGCTGAACAACGCTCAGGGCGAGCCGGATGACATCGATCATCTCGGCAATCGCCGCATTCGTGCGGTCGGTGAGCTGATCCAGATGCACGTGCGCACCGGACTGCAGCGCCTGGAGCGCGGCGTCAAGGAGCGCATGACGATTCAGGACATCGAGCAGGTGACGCCGAACGGCCTCATCTCGACGACGCGTCCGGTGATGGCAGCGGTGCGTGAGTTCTTCGGCGGGTCGCAGCTGTCGCAGTTCATGGACCAGACCAACCCGTTGAGCGAGCTGACGCACAAGCGTCGTCTCTCGGCGCTGGGTCCGGGCGGCCTCTCGAGAGACCGTGCTGGTTTCGAGGTGCGTGACGTTCACCACTCGCACTACGGCCGGATTTGCCCGATCGAGACGCCTGAGGGCCCGAACATTGGTCTGATCGGCTCGCTGGCGACCTATGGGGTTATCAACGAGTTCGGTTTCATCGAGACGCCATACCGGCGTGTCTACAACCTGATCGAGCTGCGCAACCCGGACGGATCGCCGCACGATAACGTTGCACTGCTGGATGGCCGCATCCTGGCTGACGATGTGAAGGCCGGTAGCTCGAAGCTGGCGGCCGGCTCGGTGCTGGACGACGCGGCGATCAAGAAGCTCGTGTCCAGCGAGCTGGCGTTTGTCCGGGTCAAGCCGTTCGTGTCGGACAAGATCGAGTATCTCGACGCACACGAAGAGGACCAATTCACAATCGCTCAGGCGAACGCGCCGTTGACTGATGATGGCTATTTCATCGAGAGCCTTGTGGCCTCCCGACTGGCGACGGATTACCCGGTGGTCCGTCCCGAGCAGATCGACTACATGGACGTTTCACCGAAGCAGGTCTTCTCGGTGGCGACCGGTCTGATCCCGTTCCTTGAGCACGACGATGCGAACCGCGCACTCATGGGTGCCAACATGCAGAAGCAGGCCGTGCCGCTGCTGCGGCCGGCGGCTCCGATCATCGGCACCGGCGTCGAGTACCAGTCGGCGCGAGACTCGGGTCAGGTGGTCGTGGCGAAGGCACCGGGTGTTGTTCGTTCGGTCACATCCAAGGAGATCGTGATCGATGAGGACAACGGCTCCGAGCATGTCTATCGGCTGATGAAGTTTGTGCGCTCGAACCAGGACACCTGCATCAACCAGCGCCCGAGCGTTGGCAACGGCGATCGCGTGCAGGTCGGGCAGATCATCGCGGACTCGTCGAGCACCGAGAACGGCGAGCTGGCTCTCGGCCAGAACGTGCTGGTTGCCTACATGCCGTGGGAAGGCGGGAACTTCGAGGACGCCATCCTGCTGTCAGAGCGCCTGGTGCGCGACGACGTGTTCACCTCGATCCACATCGAGAAGTACGAGACCGAGGCTCGAGACACGAAGCTCGGCCCGGAGGAGATCACGCGCGATATCCCGAACGTCGGTGAGGACTCGCTGTCCAATCTCGATGAGAACGGCATCATCCGCATCGGAGCCGAGGTTCGACCGAACGACATCCTCGTCGGCAAGGTCACGCCGCGAGGCGAGACGGAGCTCTCGGCTGAAGAGCGCTTGCTGCGGGCGATCTTCGGTGAGAAGGCGCGTGAGGTGAAGGACACCTCGCTGCGGGTGCCGCACGGCGTCCACGGCAAGGTCATCGACGTCAAGCAGTTCCGCCGCGAAGACAACATGGAGCACGAGCTGCCGGCCGGCGTGAACGAGATGGTTCGCGTCATGATCGCCCAGAAGCGCAAGATCTCTGAGGGCGACAAGATGGCGGGCCGCCACGGCAACAAGGGCGTTATCTCGCGCATCCTGCCGGTTGAGGACATGCCGTATCTGCCGGATGGAACGCCGGTCGACATCATCCTGAACCCGATCGGTGTGCCGTCGCGCATGAACATCGGCCAGGTGCTGGAGACGCACCTCGGCTGGGCCGCGTTCGCGCTCGGCTTCCGGGTGGCGACGCCGGTGTTTGACGGCGCAGACGAGGACGACATCACTGCGGCGCTCGTTGAGGCTGGCCTGCCGGAGGACGGCAAGGTCACATTGTTCGACGGTCGCACTGGTGACGCGTTCGACCGCCCGGTCACGGTCGGAATCACCTACATGCTGAAGCTCGCCCACCTGGTCGAGGACAAGATCCACGCGCGCTCGACCGGACCGTACTCGCTCGTCACACAGCAGCCACTCGGTGGCAAGGCGCAGTTCGGTGGCCAGCGCTTCGGCGAGATGGAAGTGTGGGCGCTCGAGGCCTATGGCGCGGCGCACACGCTCCAGGAAATGCTGACCGTGAAGTCCGACGACGTCGTCGGGCGGGTCAAGACCTACGAGGCAATCGTCAAGGGCGACGAGATTACCGAGGCCGGCGTGCCTGAATCATTCAAGGTGCTGGTCAAGGAACTCCGATCACTTGGCTTGTCGATTGATGTCATCAACGAGGAGGAGGAGCGCGTCGACTTCACCGAAGACTCGACACGCGACTTGCTGACGAATCTGGATCGCATCAACCTGAGCGGCTTCGAGCGGACGGAAGACTAGCGGTCAGCTGACCCTGTGGGCGACCGTTTGACGGTCGCCCGCGAGCCATCGCTGAGTCCGCTGATCGCTATGGAGAGTGCCAAACCATGCAGACCATGAGAACAACTAGCCGCGGGGACGCGCGCCGATCGCTCGATGTGAACGACTTCGATGCGATCCGCATCAGCCTCGCCTCGCCGCAAGATATCAGGAGCTGGTCATACGGTGAGGTGACCAAGCCTGAAACCATTAACTACCGCACGCTCAAGCCGGAGCATGGTGGCTTGTTCTGCGAACGAATCTTCGGCCCAACGCGTGACTGGGAGTGCTACTGCGGTAAGTACAAGCGCATCCGCCACGCCGGCACTGTCTGCGACAAGTGCGGCGTTGAGGTCACCCGGTCGAAGGTTCGGCGCGAGCGCATGGGTCACATCGACCTGGCAGCGCCAGTCACCCACATCTGGTACGTCAAGGGGACGCCGAGCCGTCTCGGACTGCTGCTGGATGTCTCGCCGCGCAACCTGGAGCGCGTGCTCTACTTCGCGTCGTATCTGATTACCGAGGTCGATCTTGAGCGCCGCGATGCAGTCGTTGCCGACATCTATGAGGCGCTCGAAGAGGCGCTGAGTGAGGTCGACGCCGAGCTGCAGGAGCGCCTTGGCGAGATGACCGGCCAGCGCGATTCGGAAGTCGCCAACCTGACTCAGGGCTCGGAGAACGTCACCAGCGCGATCGAGGCGCAGCTGCAGGCCGATCTCGATGAGATCGAGGCCGAGGCGACGTCGGTTCGTGAGCTACTTGAGAAGCAGGAGAACGAATCGGCTGAGTCGGATATCACCTTCCACGGCGATGTCGTCGTCAAGGAAGGCGAGGCGGTGAATGCCGATCGCGTCTCAGCGCTGAATCAGCTTCGTGACAAGGTGGTCGAGGAGGCACGCGCCCGAGCCGAGCACGACTCGCAGAGCGCGTCGGCGCTGGCCGAGGCCGAGTCTGATCGCATCTCCGTTGAATCTGACGAGCAGGTTCGGCGGCTGGAGACACAGTACGAAGCGCAGCGCAAGGATCTGCAGAGCGAAGCGGAGGCGCTGGTCAAGCGTATTCGTGGCATCCTGCCGCTGCAGGTCATCACCGAGAACGAATATCGTGAGCTGATGGAGGACGCCCCGGGTGTCTTCCGCGCTGGCATGGGCGCAGAGGCGGTCTATTCGGTCGTCTCCGAGCTTGACCTCGACGAGGTTGCGTCGAGCCTGCGCCAGGAAATGCAGCGCATGAGTGGGCTGAAGCGCAAGAAGGCAACCAAGCGCCTGCGCGTCATCGAGGCCCTGCGCAAGAGCGGCAACCGGCCCGAGTGGATGATTTTCACCACGTTGCCGGTGATCCCGCCGGATCTGCGGCCGATGGTTCAGCTCGACGGTGGTCGCTTCGCGACGTCGGACCTGAACGACCTGTATCGTCGCGTGATCAACCGCAACAACCGCCTGAAGCGGCTGCTTGAGCTCGGTGCGCCGGACATCATCGTGCGCAACGAGAAGCGCATGCTCCAGGAGGCCGTCGATGCACTGATCGACAACGGTCGCCGCGGGCGTGTCGTTTCCGGTTCCGGTAAGCACAAGCTGAAGAGCCTGTCTGACATGCTGAAGGGCAAGCAGGGGCGCTTCCGCCAGAACCTGCTCGGCAAGCGTGTCGACTACTCCGGCCGGTCGGTGATCGTGGTTGGTCCGGATCTGAAGTTGGGGCAATGCGGCCTGCCCAAGGCAATGGCCTTGGAGCTGTTTCGCCCCTTTGTGATTAGCAAGCTGGTGGAATATGAATACGCCAGCAACGTGAAGGGGGCCAAGCGGGTCATCGAACGCCAGCCTCCGGAAGTGTGGGAGATTCTGGAAGAAGTCATTCAGGATCGCCCCATTTTGTTGAACCGGGCACCAACGCTGCACCGCCTGGGTATCCAGGCGTTTATGCCGATCCTGGTGGAAGGGAAGGCGATACAACTGCATCCGCTGGTTTGCGCGGCGTTTAATGCTGACTTCGACGGTGACCAGATGGCGGTCCATGTGCCGTTGTCGGAACGGGCGGTGAAAGAGGCGAAGGAACTTATGTTGGCCTCTAAGAACCTGCTGAAGCCGGCCGATGGCCAGCCCATTGTTGGGCCGTCTAAGGATATGGTGTTGGGTGTTTATTACCTGACGGTGATGAAAGATGGTATGAAGGGTGAGGGGCACGTTTACAGCAGCATGGATGAGGCGC